>DATLEL010000302.1:0-8489 GCA_035525255.1 Usitatibacter sp. | reverse complement strand
GCCGACGACGGGCCTGCATCCGGCCGACGTCGAGCGCCTGATGGTGCAGCTGGACCGCCTGGTGGATGCGGGCAACACGGTGATCGTCGTGGAGCACGACATGCGCGTCGTCTCCGGCAGCGACTGGATCATCGATATCGGTCCCGGTGCAGGAGACGAAGGTGGGCACGTGGTGTTCGCGGGCCCGCCTGAAGCGTTGATGCGCGAGAAGCAAAGCAGAACCGCCCCATACCTGGCGCGGTTCCGCGACGCCGCCTAGCTGTTCTCCCTCTCCCGGGCAGCGTCAGTTCCCGAACGCGCGCTTCAACCCCGCGGCCGCGAATTGCTGCGCGTCTTTCGCCTCGTCCACCACCGCGGCCATGCCGAAGAATTCGTGGGTCACGCCGTCATAGGTCTTCGACTCGACCTTCACGCCGGCGGCCTTCATCTTCTCCGCCAGCGCCTGGCCTTCGCTGCGCAGCGGATCGATCTGCGCGGTGATGATGGTGGTGGGCGGCATGCCCTTCAGTTCGGCATTCGTGGCCGGCGTGAGCAGCGGGTTCTTCGCGTCGTCGGGGCTCTTCATGTAGTTCTTGATAAACCACTTCATCATGTCGCGGTTGAGCGGCTTCGCGTCGGCGTTCTCCTTGTACGACGGCGTCTCGAAGTCGTAGCTCGCGACCGGGTACACCAGCACCAGCCCGGCCGGCAGCTGGACTTTCTTGTCGCGCGCCTGCAGCGCGACGGCGAGGGCCATGTTGCCGCCCGCGCTTTCGCCGACGACGGCAACGCGCTCGGTATTGCCCTTGAGGGATTTGCCGTTCTTGAGGACCCACTGGTACGCCGCGAAGGTATCGTCGTGCGCCGCGGGGAAGCGATGCTCGGGTCCCTGGCGATAGTGGGTCGACACCACCACGGCATTGGCGGCATTCGCGAGCGCGCGCGGCGAAGCGTCGTAGGTGTCGAGATCCGCGATCACCCATCCTCCGCCGTGGATGTACAGCACTACCGCGAACGGGCCATCCCCCTTCGGCCAATAGATTCGAACCGGGATCTTGTTGCCCGCCGGCCCGTCGATGGTGCGGTTCTCGACCTTGCCCACGGCCTCCGGGGCGGTGCTCATCCCTTTCTTCTTCAATAGCGCCTTCACGCCATCGGCGGGCGAGGGCTGCTTGCGCGCCTCGGGGGCAGACAGCTCGGTGATGGGCTTGGGCTTCAGCGACGCGTGCGCGTCGAGGACTTCCTGCATCTGGGGTTTGGCGGGCGGGGCGGACTGGACGGACAGCGACAAAGCGGCGCCGGCCGCGAGCAATGCGGCGATAGCGAAGGGGGGACGCATGGGGAACTCCGAAGTGAGGGGTGATGAGAGCTTCCCCATTTGGAGTGCCCGAACCGGATACACGTTCATTCGCCATGCGGCGCATGTATATCCACATCCACGACGCGCCGAAGCAACCGGTGTCTAGCGCTTGCTCAAGCCATCGCGTGCGGGGATGAAAGTCCGCTGCAAAGCCGTGTCCGCGGAGGCGGCCATCATGTCGATGCTAGCGTGATGCTGCTGCTTCAGCGCTGCCACGAGTGCGGCCTGCTGCTCCTGCAGGCTCGCGACGATCTCCGCGCGCATCGAGTCGCGGAAGAGTGCCTCGTCGATGCGGATCAGCGCCTGGTCGAACACGAGCCAGCTCACTACCGCGGCACCAATGCCGCAGAGGAGAGCGAGCGGGCCGCCGGGCGCGCAGAGCGCCGCCGCGCTGGCCGCCGAGAGCGCGATGGTGCCCGCGCGCTTCGTCACCGTGCGCCCGATGAGCCCACCGGCGGCGCGGAACGTGGACTTCGATGCAGTGCGGCTCGCGGTCGCCACTGCAACGCCTCGTCCGAGCGAGCGCACCGCCACCAAGCCCACCAGCGCGCCGCCTCCGGCCGCAGTCGAAGCACGCACGACATCGCGCTTCATCGCGCCCACCGGCACCAGGTCGAGCGCTCCCAGGCCGCAGGGATTGGCGCGCACGCTCTCGCGCACTTTCGTGCCCAGCCTCACCGCCGCTTCCGACATCCGCAGCTGGGACTCCTGCGCGATCGCGACACTCGCCCGCTCGAGACGCTCGCCCAGCATGCCGTCGCCGAAGAGATGCTTCTCCAGCTCGCGCGCCATCATGCCGTCGAGCTCGCTCGCCGCGAGCGCGCCCAGCCGCTGGTATTCGCCCAGCACGGTGAAGTACCAGTCGAGGTAGCGATCCACGCCGAGCCCCGCCTCGGAGAAGATCGCGTTCACGCGAGAGTCCACTTGCTGCTCGGCCTCGCCATGCGCTGTTGCGCGCGCCGCCTGCAGCTCCGCAGTCAGCTCGGTCGAAAGCGTGTCGAGCGAGCGCGCGTCGGGGCGGCAGGGATTCACGTGGGCGAGCGCCGCGCGGGCGCCCTCGTGCAGCCGGGCGGGATCGAAACCCTGCAGCCCGAACAGGAGAGCGAGCCAGAGCGCCACGGCGAGCAGCATGGTGACCCAGAACGCGGGCGCGAATCGCGCCTCGGAGCGTTCGTCGCGCCGCTCGGCGAGCGCCGCCGCGCCCAGCAGCAAGCGCGTGAAGCCGTAGGCCACCAAGCCCGCCTGCAACAGGAAAAACGCCCACGCGGCGAGCTTGAGCGCCGGGCGCCCCAGCGCGGGGATCAGCACTTCCGCCGCGTGCCAGGCGAGGCGCTGCGCCGCCGCGATCACACCCACGAGCGCGCCACTGGCGGGACACGCGGCCCCGGCCTGTACTTCATCCCACGCCTGGTCGAACACCGTGAGCCACGGCAAGCCGCGCGTATCCGGCGCACCTACCACGTAGAAATCCAGCACGAAGAACGCGATCGTGAGGATCACGAGGTTCATGAACGTGAGCGGCCAACGCCGCGCGACGAGGCCTTGGTGCTCGGGACGCACGTCGGCAGCGAGGCGCCGCTGGATGGGTCCGAACGCCAACGCGACCACCACCACGTCCACGGCGAGCACCATCCAGTGCCACGGGCCGAGCAGGACCGCGAATGCCAGCAGCAGGGTCGCCCACGCGAGGGCCGCGAGGCCATGCAGGACGCGTGTCACCTTGCCGGCCCACAGCCAGCGGCGCACCCGGCTCGTTTCAGTAGTGACGCCCGCGAGCACGGCCCGGCGCGCGAAGAGCGCGTATTCGGATTGCGCGCGCCACAGCGGCCACGCGAACAGCGCGGCGACGAAGGCGAGGCTCCAGCAGGGCAGCGCGAGATAAAAGCGCGACGCGCCGTAGAGCGCGGCCGCCGCGGCGGCCATTGCGGCGAAACGGATCAGGGACGCGCTATCCATGCCGCGCCCGGGCGATACGCCCTAGTCCTTGTCCTTCTTCGGCTTCTTCGCCTTCTTCGGCTTGTACTCGTCGGACATGACGAAATACACCGGGCGATTGCACGCGTCGTACTTGCGGCAATGCTTGTTCCAGCTCTTCGCGTGGCCGGGCGGGACGTGCAGGTAGAGCGGCTCCGGCGCGGGCGCGCGGCGCGGCGGCGGCGCCACCAGGATCGGATTGGTGTACACCAGCGGCGGCCGGGGCCCGCCGCCGAAGTCGACGCGGCCGTAATTTCCGGGGCGCACGTCGCTATAGATGATCACGTTCACGTCGGCGGCTTGGGCTGCTCCGGCCGCGAAGAACGCCGCTGCCGCGGCGACGCGCAGCGCGCTCACTTCTTGCCCTCGGGACAATCGAAGCGCGTGACGCGCAGCGAGCCGAACACCACCACGCCCTTGTTGCTCTCGTCCGCGGCGCCCACCGAGGTGCCGTCTTCCTTGGCGCTCGCGATCTGCGCGTTGCAATGCGCGTCGATCTGCATCGCGCCCGCGACGTTCACGTTGGAGCGGAAGCAGTACCAGCCCTTCGGATTGTTCAGCTTGATGGTGCTCTTGCCCATCACGTTCACGGCCGGGCGCACGTAGATCAAGGCCGGCTTGTCGGTGGGCGAGTCGTCGCCGGATTGCTTGGCGCCGATGCCGAAGACCTTCACGCCGGTGCCGATGACGTGGTCGGCCTTGTGGCCTTTCTTGAACGGCGACTTCTTGCCCCACGCGTCGATGCAGCCATCGAGGGCGCGCTGGTCGTCGGCGTAAGATGCAGTCGCTGCCACCAGCAGCGCTCCCAGAAGCATGAGCCTCATCGTCGATCTCCCCTTGAAGGAGTGGAAATGATATCCCAGCTCGTTCGCCTCGCCGCGGCATTCGTGTCGATCGCGGCCAGCGCGGCTTTCGCGCAGGGCTACCCGGCCAAGCCGATCCGCATCCTCGTGCCGTTCGCGCCCGGCGGGAACGTGGACATCACGGCGCGGCTCGTGTCGCCCGGCCTCGCGGAAGCGCTCGGGCAGCCGGTGGTGGTGGAGAACAGGCCCGGCGCCGGGGGAACCATCGGCGCGGACGTCGTGGCCAAGTCTCCCGCCGACGGCTACACGCTGCTGATGGGCTCCAACAGCACCTTCAGCGTGGCGCCCAGCCTCTACCCGAAGAACCCCTACAACCCGCTCGCCGATTTCGCGCCGGTGATCATGATCGCCTCGGCCCCCTTCGTGCTGGTGGTGAATCCGAACCTGCCTGCGAAGAGCGCGCGCGAGCTGGTGGCGCAGGCGAAGGATTTTCCGCGCAAGCTCACCATGTCCTCGGCCGGCACCGGCAGCTCCAACCATCTCGTGGGCGAGCTCTTCCAGGAGATCTCCGGCGCGCGCTTCACCCACGTGCCGTACAAAGGGAGCGGCCAGGCGCTCACCGACCTCATGGGCGGCCAGGTCGACCTGCACTTCGACCAGATCACCTCCGCCGCGAGCCACATCCAGGGTGGCAAGCTGCGCGCACTGATGGTGACCGCCCCGCAGCGCGTGCCGATGCTGCCCGAGGTCCCCACCGCGGCCGAGGCCGGCTACGCCGCGTTCGAAGCCACCAACGTCACCGGGCTCATCGCGCCCGCCGGCACGCCGCGCGACGTGATCGAGAAGCTCAACGCCGCCACCCAGAAGGTGATCGCGCAGGCGGCGGTGCGCGAGAAGTTCGCCGGCATCGGCGCAGAGACCACCGGCGGCACGCCGGAGCAATTCGCCGCCTACATCCGCGACGACCTCTCCAAATGGACCCGCATCGTGAAGGACGCCAATGTCAAGGTTGAATAGCCTCCTCGCCCTGCTGCTTGCTGCCTGCGCGACGACCTCCAACGTGCCGAATACTCCACTCACGCTGACATTGGGCACCGCCACCCCCGGCGGCGGCTTCCCCGTCTACGGCGACGCATTCAAGGCGACGGTGCAGGAAGCCGATCCCACCCTCACCATCGAAACGCGCAACACCAAGGGAAGCGCGGAGAACATCCCGCTGCTGGAGCAGGGCAAGCTCGACCTCGCGCTGGTCCAGGGCGAAGCGGCGTACGAGGCGCTTGCCGGCATCAACCGCAGCGGCAAGAGCAACATGAAGATCGTCTGGGCGATGTACTCGTCGCCCGGGATGTTCGTGGTGCGCGCCGACAGCCCGTACCGGAAGATCGAGGACCTCCGCGGCAAGCCGGTCGCGTGGGGCGCGAAGGGGTCGGGGCTGGTGATCCTCGCCGGTTACGTGCTCGACGGCGTCGGGCTCGATCGCGACCGCGATTTCCAGGCGATCTACCTCGACCGCGCCGGCGACGGCCCCGCGATGGTGCTCGATGGGCGCGCGGCGGCGCTCTGGGGTGGCGGCATCGGCTGGCCCGGATTCACCACCATGGGCAACGCTCCCGGCGGCGCACGCTTCATCGCGCCGAGCGCTAACGAGATCGACCGCATCCTGGCGAAGCACCGCTTCATGAAGCTCACCACCATTCCCGCCGGCAGTTATCCCGGGCAGATGCTCGACATTCCCTCCGTGGGCTCGTGGAGCTTCGTGTTCGCGCGCGCCGACCTGCCCGACGATTCCGCCTATCGCGTCGCACGCGCGCTGCATCGCGGCGAAGCGAAATTCGCCGCACGCCTCACCCAGGCGCGCGAGAGCCGTGCCGTGAACACCTGGGAGGCGGCCGACCGCGCCACCCTCCACCCGGGCGTCGCGCGCTACCTGCGCGATGCGGGAGTCGCACGATGAAAAAGTACCTGGTACTTTTATTGTTGCTGGCGGGGCCGGCGCTGGCGCAGGTGGACCGCGATCCGCGGCCGCTCATCGCAGCGCAGAAGGAAGCGATGGCGCCGCTCGCGTACATGGACGGCGTGTGGCGCGGCACGGCGTGGACGCTGCGGCCTTCGGGCGAGAAGCACGTCATCACGCAGACCGAGCGCATCGGCCCGTTCCTCGACGGCAGCGTGAAGGTGATCGAGGGGCGAGGCTACGACGAGGCCGGCAACGTGACCTTCAACGCGTTCGGCATCGTTTCCTTCGATCCGGGCAAGCGCGCGTATTCGATCCGCTCCTATGCGCTCGGCCACATGGGCGACTTCGTGATGACGCCGAATGCCGACGGCTACACCTGGGAAATTCCCGCCGGCCCCGCGACCATCCGCTACACCGCGCGCGTGAAGGACGGCACCTGGCTCGAGATCGGCGAGCGCATCGTCCCCGGCAGCGAACCCGCGAAGTTCTTCGAGATGACCTTGAAGCGCATCGGCGATACCGGCTGGCCCGGCGCCAATCCCATCCCACCCAAATAAAGTACCAGGTACTTTTTCCAAGGAACGTCATGAAGCGACACTTCTTCGCTGCGGCGCTTTGCGCGTCTGTCTTGGCCCACGCCCAACCCCACGAGCGTCCCCAGGACCGCTGGAACCTCGCCGACCTCTACGCCTCGGAGGACGCCTGGAAGGCGGACTCGCAGAAGCTGGAGGCGACCCTCGCTGCCATGAAGGAATGCCGCGGCCACCTGGGCGATTCGGCGAAGCGCTTCCGGGAGTGCTTCGAGCTGCGGAGCGACATCGTCCGGGGCTACTACCGGCTCGCCGTGTACGCCAACGAATTGCAGGCGCAGGACACCGGAAACGCGCAGAGCCTGGCGCTTCGCCAGGCCTCGTCGGTGCTGGGCTCGAAGCTCGTCGAAGCCACGTCGTACATGGATCCGGAAGTGCTGGCGGTCGGCAAGGAGAAGATCGACGGCTTCTTCCGCGATGACCCGAAGCTCGCGGTCTACCGGCTGCCGGTGGACAACATCCTGCGGGCCGCACCCCACACGCTGGACGCCGCCGGCGAAGCGATCGTCGCTTCCTTCCAGCTCGCCGCGCGCCAGTCGGGCGCCGTCTACGGGATCCTCGCCAACGCCGACATGCCGTGGCCGACGGTGAAGCTCGCCGACGGCAGCGACGCGAAGCTGGACCAGTCCGGCTACGAGAAATACCGCGAGGCCGCCAACCGCGACGATCGCAAGAAGGTCATGGATGCGTTCTTCGGCAAGTGGAAGGAATTCGAACGCACCATGGGTGTCGCGTACTACGGCAACCTGAAGGAGGACACGGTCTACACCAAGGTCCGCAAGTATCCCGACAGCCTCACGCGCGCCCTCGACCGCAGCCGCCTGCCGCGCGAGGTCTACGACGCGCTCATCGCCTCGACCAACGCCAACCTGCCGACGCTGCACCGCTACTTCCGACTGCGCGCCAAGATGCTCGGTGTCGCGGAGATGCGCTACTACGACATTTACCCGCCGCTGGTGGGCGGTGGGCGCAGCTACTCGATCGACGAAGGGGTCGCGATGATGCTGGCGTCGGTGAAGCCGCTCGGCGACGACTACGTGGCGGCGCTTCGCAAGGCGGTGGCGAGCGGCTGGATGGACGTCTATCCGCGCCCGCGCAAGCAGTCGGGCGCGCACATGGCGGGTGCCGCCTACGACGTGCATCCGTATCTCCTCCTCAACTACACCGACAACTACGCTTCGGTTTCCACGCTCACCCACGAATGGGGCCACGCGATGCACTCGTGGCTCTCCAACAAGGCACAGCCGTTCCCGGTGGCCGGATACGCGACCTTCGTGGCCGAGATCGCCTCGACGCTCAACGAGGCGTTGCTGCTGGAACACGCGCTCGAGACCGCGAAAAGCGACGACGAGCGCCTCCTCTTCCTCGGCACGGCGCTGGAAGGGCTGCGCGGCACGTTCTTCCGCCAGGCGATGTTCGCCGAGTTCGAGCAGAAGACCCACGCGGCCGTCGACGCGGGCCAGTCCCTCACCGGCGAGCAGCTCACGCGGATGTACGGCGAGCTGCTGCGCCGCTACCACGGCGACGCGCAAGGAGTCGTCAAGATCGACGACCTCTACGCGATCGAATGGGCGTACATCCCGCACTTCTACTCCGCCTTCTACGTCTTCCAGTACGCGACGTCGATCTCGGCCGGGTCCCTCTTCGCGCAGGCGATCCTGGAAGGGCGCCCCGGCGCGCGCGAGCGCTACCTCAAGCTCATCTCCGCGGGCGGATCCGACTATCCGTACGAGCTGGTAAAGGCTGCCGGCGTCGACATGGCCACCCGCGCGCCCTACGACGCGGTCGCCACGCGCATGAACCGGATCATGGACGAGATGGAAGCG
>DATLEL010000289.1:0-2639 GCA_035525255.1 Usitatibacter sp. | reverse complement strand
CCCCCACCATTCGTGCACCACCAGCACGCCCGGACGCGGCCCGCTCCTGGCGTCGTCGTACGCCAGGTAGCCTTGCATCTTCTGGCCCTTGTGCTCATACGCCACGGTCTGCGTCACGATCTTCGCCGCCACCGGCAACGCACATGCCGCAATCGCGGCCGACACCACCGCCCACGCCATCGTCTTCATCGCGCCGCCTCCCGGTCGAAAACCCGATTCTACGAAAAATGGGGTCGGACCCCATTTTTGGAATTGGGGTCTGACCCCAATTTCGTGGCACGCGATAATGGCGGATGCCCGCACACGCCTATCGAGGTGCCGACGCCCTCGCGCAGTCGCTGGTCAATGCCGGGGTGAAGCGGGTTTTCACCTTGTCTGGAAACCACGTGATGCCGGTGTTCGATGCCGCGCTGGGCGCGGGCATCGAGCTGGTGCACGTGCGCCACGAGGCCGCGGCGGTGCACATGGCGGACGCGTGGGCGCGGCTCAGCGGCGAGGCAGGCGTCGCGCTGGTCACCGGGGGGCCGGGCCATGCGAATGCCGTGGGCGCGTTGTATACGGCGGCGATGGCGGAAGCCCCGGTCGTGCTGCTCTCGGGACACGCGCCACGCGACCAGGCCGGCATGGGGGCCTTCCAGGAGATGGCGCAGTCGGAGATCGCCGCGCCGCTTTGCAAGGCCGCGTGGGTGAGCGAAGCGCCGGAGCGAGTTGCTGCGGACTTCGCCCTCGCGGTGCGCATCGCGCGATCCGGCCGTCCCGGCCCGGTGCACCTCAGCCTGCCCACCGATTGCCTCGATCTGCCCGCGAAGCAGGAAGAGGTGCCGCGCTCGGAGGAATTCGGCGTCGAGCCCATGACCCTGGGCGCGGTCGACGCGGAATTCGCCGTCGACTGGCTGCGCGAGGCGCCACGGCCGCTGGTTCTCGCCGGACCCTCCTGCATGACGCGCGCCGGCCGCGAGCGGCTCGCTGCACTCGAGGACGCGCTCGGCATTCCCGTCGTCGGCATGGAGAGCCCGCGCGGCATCGCTGACCCGAGCCTGGGCGCCTTCGGGCAAATGCTTGCCAAGGCGAGCCACGTCCTGCTGCTCGGCAAGCGCCTCGACTTCACGCTCAAGTTCGGCCAGGCGCCCGCATTCGATGCGGAGTGCGAGTTCGTGCAGATCGACCCCGAAACGGAGGAGATCGCGCGCACGCGCGCGGCCGTCGAGGGCCGGCTGCGGGGCCATGCGCGTGCCCGTGCGCTATCCGCGGCCAGGACCCTTGCCGCCGCCGCGCAGTCGAAGCGCAGCATTCGCAGCGGCTGGCTGGACGAGGTGCGTGACGCCATCGCCTTCCGCCCCGCCGCGTGGCAGCACGCGCGGTCCTCGATGCCCGGGCGGCTCCATCCCGTGCAGGCGCTGGGGCCGTTGCAGGCGCTGCTCGATGGGCATCCGGATTCGGTGTTCGTTTCCGACGGTGGCGAGATCGGCCAGTGGGCGCAAGCCTGCCTGCATGCGCCCCATCGCGTGATCAACGGTGTCGCAGGCTCCATCGGAGCCGCATTGCCTTTCGCCCTCGCCGCCCGCCTGGCCCAACCGGAAGCGCCCGTCATCGCGGTGATGGGGGACGGCACGTTCGGATTCCATTGCGCGGAGATCGATACCGCGGTCCGCCATGGCCTGCCGTTCGTCGCCGTTGTTGGCAACGACGCGCGCTGGAATGCGGAATACCAGATCCAGCTGCGCGATTACGGCCGCGACCGGCTCGGTGGCTGCGAGCTCCTCCCGACGCGCTACGACCAGGTCGCAGCGGGCTTCGGCGGATTCGGTGAATTGGTCACGGATGCGGCGCAGTTGCTGCCTGCCGCGGAGCGCGCGATCGCCGCGAAGCTGCCCGCGTGCCTCAACGTGATGATCGAAGGGTTGCCCGCGCCGAACATCAGGCGGTAGCCTTACTTGAACACAGCCTCGCAAGCGTTGTCGCGCGAAGCCGCGTCGAGCAGCGCTTCGCCGACCAGCGTGGCGCCGCTGGTGGCGATGGCCGCGGCTGCCCGCGCGAGCAGGGCCGGCTTCTCGTCGGGGTCCATGCCCACGCGCGGCCGCGCGAGCTTGCCGGTGATCTGCACGCCGCCCGCCAGCGCGGCGAGCCCGAGGCTCACGCCCTTGCGCGCCTGCACGCGGCCGCGGAGGTCGAGGCTCTCGTCGGTGAAATCGATATGCCCCGCGGTGAGTAGCTGGCTCACTTCGCTGCGCGCCCCCAGCAGGTGGCGGCCCTCGGCGCGCCCCTTGCGGAATTCCAGCTTCGCCGCCGCGCATTCGAACGTGAGCTGGCTCGAGCCGCGCGGCGCGAGCACGTTCACCATCAGCTCTTCCACCTCGCCGGCGCGCTGCGAATTCCACGTGCCGCGTCCCATGCGCAGCGAGAGGGGCCCGGTCACCGAGGCGGCGAGATCGCGGAAGGTAGCGCCCGACAGCGCGAGGTTCGCCTTGAGCGTCATGGGCCCGCCCTTGAAGGGAATGGTGCTGCCGCGCTCCGCGAACCAGCGTTCGAGCAACAGCCTGTCGCCGTCGAGGGTGGCGTGGATGCTTTTCTTCGGCGCGTCGAAGCGGAAGCTGCCGGTGGCCGAGCCGCCGAGCAGCTCCGCGGCGAACGGCTGGATG
>DATLEL010000178.1:0-2739 GCA_035525255.1 Usitatibacter sp. | reverse complement strand
GATATCTACATTCAGGAAAAGGATTGGGCGAAGGCCATCGATGCCGCCAAGAAGCTCGAGGTGAGCGCCAAGCGCAATTACCAGAAGGAAATCGCCAACTACCACTGCGAGCTCGCCATCACCGAGCACGTGCATGGCCGCGAGGAAGCCGCGCAGGGCTACCTTGCGCGCGCGCTGGAGGTGAACCGCAAATGCGTGCGCGCCAACATGCTGCGCGGCGAGTGGCTGGCGCGCGCCGGGCGCCACGAGGCCGCCATCGACGCCTGGAAGACCATCGAGTCCCAGGACCCGCAGTATTTCGGCCTCGCCGCCGAGGGCATGGTGGAGAGCTACAAGGCGCTCGGACGGCCGGGCGAAGGGCTGTCGCTGCTGCGTGGCCTGCAGCATCGCTACCCCGGCCTCGATTTGCTGAACGTGGTCTACCAGGTCACCGCGGAGCAGGAGGGGGACGAGGCCGCGTGGCGGCTGGTGCGCGACGAGGTGCGCCGCAATCCAACGCTGGTGGGGCTCGATCACCTGATCGACGCCGAGCTGGTGCGCGCGACGCCCGAGCGCCGCCAGGACCTGCAGCTCATGAAGGACCTCGTGCACACGCACGCACGCTCGCTCGCCGTCTATCTCTGCGGCAACTGCGGCTTCAAGGCGCGGCAGTTCTTCTGGCAATGCCCCGCGTGCGGCGGCTGGGAGACCTTCCCGCCGCGCCGCACGGCGGAGCTCGACACCGCCGGCCGCCACCTCGCGAGGATGCAGATTGGACAATAGGCGCGTCATCGTCCCCCTGGATTTCGCCGACGCGGAAGCCGCGCTCGCGTTCGCCGCGCGGCTCGAGCCGAAGCTCTGCCGCGTGAAGGTGGGCAAGGAGCTCTTCGTGGCGAGCGGCCCCGCCGTGGTCCACGCCCTGCAGGAGCGCGGCTTCGAGGTTTTCCTCGACCTGAAATTCCACGACATCCCCAACACGGTCGCGGGCGCATGCCGCGCGGCCGCGCGCCTGGGCGTGTGGATGATGAACGTGCACGCGAGCGGCGGGGAAGCGATGATGCGGGCCGCGCGCGAGGCGATCGAGGGCGTCGCGCGGCCGCCGCTGCTGATCGGCGTCACCATCCTCACCAGCCTCGCGGAGCCGGACCTGCAGCGCGTGGGCTTCTCCGGCGCCGTGGAAGAAAACGTGGAGCGCCTGGCGCGCCTCACGCGCGCCTGCGGCCTGGACGGCGTGGTGTGCTCCGCGCAGGAGGCGCCGTCGATCCGGCGCGCGACCGGCGATGACTTCACGCTGGTCACGCCGGGCATCCGGCTCGAAGGCGCGGCGGCCGACGACCAGTCGCGCGTGGTGACGCCGCGCGAGGCGGTCCGCCTGGGCGCGAACTACCTTGTCATCGGCCGCCCGATCACCCGCGCGCCGGACCCCGCCGGGACGCTCGAGTCGATCCGGCTTTCCCTCGAGGGCGCGAACGCATGAAGGTCAGCATCATCGGGACGGGCTATGTCGGCCTCGTGACGGGCGCCTGCCTGGCCGAGGTCGGCAACCACGTGCTGTGCCTCGACGTAGACCATCGCAAGATCGAGATGCTGAAGCGCGGCGATATCCCCATCTACGAGCCGGGCCTGAAGGAGATCGTGCGCGCCAACGCCGAGGGCGGGCGGCTGCGCTTCACCACCGACGTGAAGGAAAGCGCCCTCTACGCGCGCCTGCAGATGATCGCCGTCGGCACGCCGCCGGGCGAGGATGGCTCGGCGGACCTGCAGTACGTCCTCGCCGCCGCGCGCAACATCGCGAGCCACATGGACGGGCCGCGGGTGATCGTGGACAAGTCCACCGTTCCCGTCGGCACCGCGGACAAGGTGGCCGAAGCCGTGACGGCGGAGCTGAAGCGCCGCGGGGCGTCGCACTCCTTCGCCATGGTTTCCAACCCGGAGTTCCTCAAGGAAGGCGCAGCCGTCGAGGACTTCATGCGCCCCGACAGGATCGTGATCGGCGCCGAGGATGCCGACGCCATCGCCGCCATGCGCGAGCTCTACGGGCCCTTCCAGCGCAACCACGAGCGCCTGCAGGTGATGGACATCCGCTCGGCGGAGCTCACCAAGTACGCCGCCAACGCCATGCTCGCGACGCGCATCTCGTTCATGAACGAGCTGGCGCTGCTCGCCGAGAAGCTGGGGGCCGACATCGAGCACGTGCGCATCGGCATCGGCAGCGATCCGCGCATCGGCTATCACTTCCTCTACCCGGGAGCGGGTTTCGGCGGCTCGTGCTTCCCCAAGGACGTGACGGCGCTGCTGCGCACCGCGCACGAGAATGGCCTCGACCTCAAGGTCGTCCGCGCGGTGGAGGAGGCGAACGAGCGGCAGAAGGGCGTCATCGCCCAGAAGATCGCGCGCCGTTTCGGCGAGGACCTGAAGGGCCGGCGCTTCGCGCTGTGGGGACTCGCGTTCAAGCCGAACACCGACGACATGCGCGAGGCGCCCAGCCGCGTGGTGATCGGCGCGCTGCTCGATCGCGGCGCCGAGGTGATCGCGTACGACCCGGTGGCGATGAACGAGGCGCGCCATATCTACAAGGGCCGCAACGACATCATCTTCGCCGCGAGCGCCATGGATGCGGTGAAGGGCGCCGATGCGCTGGTGATCATGACCGAGTGGAAGGCCTTCCGCAGCCCGGACTTCGACGAGCTCAAGGCCGCGCTCAAGACCCCGGTGATCTTCGACGGCCGCAACCTCTACGAGCCGGCGGTGGTGCGCTCC
>DATLEL010000274.1:0-2061 GCA_035525255.1 Usitatibacter sp. | reverse complement strand
AAGATCGACCGCACGTTCGTGCGCGACACCCCGGGCGATCCCGACGACTGCGCCATCATCGCGGCGATCATCGACCTCGCGCGCAACATGGACATCACCTCGATCGCCGAGGGCGTGGACCGCCAGGAGCAGCTCGATTTCCTCCGCAGCCGCGGCTGCGAGGAAGTGCAGGGTCACCTGTTCGCGCGCGCCATGCCCCCCGACGAGATGGCGCGCTGGATGGCGCGCCCGCGCTCCGGCGTCATTTCCACGATCGGCGCAGTGCAAAGCGTGTGAGCGCCGCCGCCGCGAGTGCCAGGCCTGCGCCCGCCCAGAAGGTGGCTGCCGGACTCACGTAGTGCCACAGGGCGCCCGCGATCACGCTCGCCAGCAACATTGCGGCGCCGCTCGCCAGGTTGAATGCCCCGAAGGCCGTGCCGCGCAGGTTCTCCGGGGCCGCGTGCGCCACCATCGCCGCGAGCAGTCCTTGCGTGAGCCCCATGTGCAGGCCCCACAGCAGCACGCCGGCTGCCAGCGCCCAGAGGTTCGATGCGAGCGCGAGCACGATGTCCGCCGCGACCAGCGCCCCGATCCCCGCGATGAGCAGCGGCTTCGCACCGATGCGATCCGCAAGCTTTCCCGCGGGATACGCGACGATGGAGTACACGATGTTCATGCCGACCAGCACCAAGGGCGCGAACGCGAGGGCGAGGTGCAGGTTCTCGGCACGCAGGATGAGGAACGCTTCGCTGAAGCGCGCGAGGGTCAGCACCGTGCCGGCGGCGGTGACGGCCCAGAAAGCGGGACCGAGGCCGCGGAATGTGAGGCGCGGCGCCGGATTCGTTTTTGAAGTCGACGGCTCCCTGACTCCAAACACCACCAACGCGAACGCCAACATTCCCGGTATCACCGCCACCCAGAACACCGCGCGGAAGTCGTTCGCCCACCACAGCATCAATGCCATCGCGAGCAAGGGGCCGGTGAACGCGCCGACCGTGTCGAGTGACTGCCGCAGGCCGAACGCCGCGCCGCGAATCGCAGGCGGCGTGATGTCGGCGATGAGCGCGTCGCGCGGTGCGCCGCGAATGCCCTTGCCGATCCGATCGATGAAGCGCGCGGTGAAGACGAGCCCCGGCCCGGTGGCGATGGCGAAGAGCGGCTTGGTGAACGCCGCCATGCCGTAGCCCGCGGCGGTGAGCCACTTGCGGTTGCGCAGGCGATCGGAGATGACGCCCGAGAAGACCTTCACCACCAGCGCGGCCGCCTCGGCGACGCCCTCGATCACGCCCACTACCAGCGCGCTCGCGCCCAGCCCCACGGTGAGATAAAGCGGCAGCAGCGCGTGGACCATCTCGGAGGAGATGTCCATCAGCAGGCTCACGAACCCCAGCACCCACACGCCGCGCGGAATGGACGGCGGCGAGCTCAATGCGGTGTCGAATGCCGCGCCAGCGCCCACGCGACGTGCTCGCGCACCAGGGGCGAAGGATGGTCCGAGCGCAGCGCCAGGGCGCCGACGACCGCGGGCATGGTCGGCGCATTTCCCAGCGCAACGGCGATGTTGCGCAGCCATTGCTCGTGCCCGATGCGGCGGATCGCGGAGCCCTCCAGTCGCGAGTTGAATTCGCCCTCGGTCCATGCGAACAGGTCTGCGAGCGAGGCCGCGTCGAGGCCGTTGCGCACGTTGAAGTCGGGCAGGGTGGTGGTCCTGGCGTACTTGTTCCACGGGCATACCAGCTGGCAATCGTCGCAGCCGTAGATGCGGTTGCCCATGAGGGGGCGCAGCTCCTGGGGGATTGCGCCGCGGTGCTCGATGGTGAGGTAGGAGACGCAACGGCGCGCATCCAGCTGGTAAGGCGCCACGATCGCCTGGGTGGGGCAGATATCGAGGCAGCGCTGGCAGGTGCCGCAGTGCTCGCTGACCGGCGCGTCGCGCGCGAGGTCCAGCGCCACGAAGAGCTCGCCCAGGAAGAACATCGAGCCCGCGTCGCGGGAGAGCAGCAGCGTGTGCTTGCCGCGCCAGCCGAGGCCGCTTCGCTGCGCGAGCGAGACCTCCATCACCGGCGCGCTGTCGCTGAAGAC
>DATLEL010000270.1:0-3584 GCA_035525255.1 Usitatibacter sp. | reverse complement strand
CGCTACCTCAAGCTCATCTCCGCGGGCGGATCCGACTATCCGTACGAGCTGGTAAAGGCTGCCGGCGTCGACATGGCCACCCGCGCGCCCTACGACGCGGTCGCCACGCGCATGAACCGGATCATGGACGAGATGGAAGCGATCCTCGCCCGCCGCACGCCGAAGTAGGACAACGCGAGTGGGCCGGTTGGCGCTGGGTCCGCGGCGCGGTCGAACTCCGCGGGGTCCCGAAGGTCGGACCCGGATATCACGGAGGAACCGACCATGGGACTGCTGAGCAAGATCATCGCCGCCAAGGCGACCTCGAAGGTAGTGCAGAAGATGAACGAGCGCAGCCGCGCCGCGCCGCAGGGTGAGTACATCCCCGCCGGCCGCACGGTGCCGGGCTCGACCGGCACGGGGCTCCAGTCCACGGCCAACGCCGCGCTGAACCGCGCCGGCGAGTTCTACAAGCAGAACCCGAAGATGGTGGCCGGGCTCGGCGTCGCCGCAGCCCTGATGGCGCTCTCCGCGCTCAAGCGCCGCCAGTTCTAGTACAGGGGATTTGACCGCTTTCGGGGCGGGGCGCAGACTCGCGTCGCCAGCCCCGAGAGAGGTCCATCCCTTGAGTCGAAGTCTCGCCGCAGCGCTGCTCGCCTCGCTGCTCCCCTTCGCCGCGCCCGCGCAGCAGCCCGCGTTGCGGGTGCAGGTGCTGATGGTGGAGTCGCTTCCCGATTTCGAACGCTGGGCGCAGTCGTCTCCTTCTCGCGCGTATTCGCGTGGCCTCGGCGAAGCGCCGGTCGGCAAGCCGGTCCACTTCCCCATCCTCGTCGGCGTGATCAAGCCGCCCAGCGGCGATATCAACCTCGTGGCCGACATCGAGTTCTTCGCGCCCAACGGCGCCTCGCTCGGCGCGCTCAAGCAGTGCTGCCGCTTCACCGCGCCTGCCGGCACCGACGTGCCCATGGCGGTGCTCAGCAATGCCGCCACCCTCACCTTCGGCGCCAACGACGTACGCGGCACCTACAGCGTCGCCGTCTCGGTGACCAACGGGACCGACACCGTCACGACGCGCGAATCGATCCGCTTCCCGGGACCCCCGGTGCAGGAAATGCCCTCCGCGGCCGCCGAGGCGCCGAAGCTGCGCGCGGAGCCGCCCAAGTCCCGGCCCGAGCCCGCCAGGCCGCGCGCCGAGACGCCCAAGCTGCGCATGAATACGCCGGAGAAGAATCCCGGCCAGGATGCCGACAAGCGCGATTGCCTGTCGCTGTCCACCCCGGCCGAGATCATCAAATGCGCCGAAAAGAAGAAGTAGGCCGCGACGGCGCCTCGTTCGCCAAGATCCTGATGCGTGCGTTCGGCGCGCTCCATGCCGTGCTGGCGTTGCTTTTCGCCGTCGCCGCGCTGTTGCTGATCGGCATCGCCGCCCACGGCGGCTGGCTCGCGATCATGGAGGGCTTCAGCGAGGCCGCGGCCCTCGGGATCATCGACGCGCTCGGCCTCGCCGCGGTCGCGGTGGTGGCGCTGCAGATCGCGCAGACCATCGCCGAGGAAGAGGTCATCCGCGAGGCCCACGTGAGCGCGCCCACGCGCGTGCGCCGCTTCCTGTCGCGCTTCCTCGTGGTCCTCGTCGTGGCGCTCACCGTCGAGGGCCTCATCGGCACCTTCAAGGCGCTGCACGAGGATCCGTCGCAGCTGCCGTACATGGCGGCGCTGCTGGCGGCGGTGGGCTTCCTGCTGCTGAGCTGGGGCGTCTTCATCTGGTGCAACCGCGGCGCCGAGGAGCTCGAGCCGGAGGCGATGGAGGAAGCGAAGCGCGAGGACCGCAAGCTCAAGTAAGGGCCAGCATGGCGATACCGCAACTCACCGAAGAACAGGTCCGCACCTGGTCGCGCGAGCAGAAGGACCGCTGGTGGCTGGAGAACGTCTACCGCGGCGACATGCCGCAGCTTACGCTGCGCTCCGCGGCCACCGGCTTCCTGCTGGGCGGCGTGCTCGCGGCGACCGCGCTCTACATCGCCGGCAAGACCGGCATCACCATCGGCGTGGGGCTCACCTCGGTCATCCTCGCGTTCGCCATCTATCGCGGCTTCAACAAGATCGGTTTCGCGGAGGATTTCACCATCCTCGAAAACAACGCGACGCAGTCGATCGCGACCGCGGCCGGCTACATGGTGTCGCCGCTGATCTCGTCGCTCGCCGCGTACATGCTCGTCACCAATCGCATCGTGCCGGCGTGGCACATGATCTCGTGGATGGTAGTGGTGGCGGTGATCGGCGTGCTGCTGGCGTTCCCGCTCAAGCGGCGCTTCATCAACGACGAGCAGATGCCTTTCCCCGAGGGACGCGCCGCGGGCGTGGTGCTGGACGCGCTCTATACCGGCGCTGCCGGGACGGGGATGTTCAAGGCGCGCCTCCTCGGCATCACGGCGGCCATCGCCGCGGCGTGGCAGTTCCTGGTGAGCGACGGCTGGATGAAGCTCGCCCAGTTCAGCGTGCTGCGCATGGACAAGTGGGCCGGCATGAAGGAGCCGTGGGTGATCCACGAGCGCCTCGACACCTACTACTACGCGGTGTCCTCCTACGTGCCGCGAATCCTCGGCACCGACATCCGCCAGCTGGGGTTGCGGCTCACGCTCGACGCCGCGATGCTGGGCGTGGGCGGCCTGATGGGGCTCGCCATCGCCACCAGCTGCCTCATCGGCGGCGCGCTCAATTTCCTGGTGCTGGCACCGCTGATGATCCAGGCGGGCGACATCGTGGCGCGCGTCTCGGCGAGCGGCGCCCCGGTGCCGATCTCGCGCGTGGAGATCGTGAACCAGTGGTCGCTCTGGTGGGGCGTCACCATGATGGTGGTCGGCTCCATCGTGAGCCTCGTCGGCCGCCCGGAAGTGATCCTTGGCGCTTTCCGCCGCGGCCCGACGGAAGCCGGCGGCACCGACGTGCTGCGCCACATCGAGCTGCCGTTGTGGGTATCGGCGGTGGGAATCCCGATCGTGGCGGTGCTGGGCGCGGGCATCTCCAACGTGTTCTTCGGCGTGCCGTGGCTGCTCGCGTTCATCTCGCTGCCGCTCATCTTCGTGCTGGCGGTGATCTGCGCCAACTCCATGGCGCTCACCTCGTGGACGCCGACCGGGGCGCTCTCGAAGATCACGCAGTTCGCCATGGGGGCCATCGACCGCACCAACCCGGCGAGCAACCTGATCCCGGCGGGCATGACGGGGGAGATCTCCGCCAACGCCTCGAACCTGCTCTCCGACATCAAGCCCGGCTACATGCTCGGCGCCAAGCCACGGCAGCAAGCGGTCGGGCATTTGATCGGCGTGGTCTCGGGCGCGGTCTTCTGCGTGCCGCTCTTCTTCCTGCTCTTCCTGCCGCCCGACGCCAACGGCGTTCGCTCGACGGCGACCATGATCTCCGACCAGTTCGCGATGCCCGCGGCGATCCAGTGGAAAGGGGTCGCCGAGCTGATCGCCAAGGGGCTCAACGCGCTGCCGCATTCGGCGGTGGTCTCGATGATCGTGGCCGCGATCGCGGCGGTGGCGATCGAAGCCGCCAAGATCGCGACCAAGGGCCGCTTCCCGCTGAGCGCCGTCGCCATCGGT
>DATLEL010000266.1:0-2558 GCA_035525255.1 Usitatibacter sp. | reverse complement strand
TTCGTGATGATCCCCGTGGCGATCGGCGCCGCGGTCACGCTGCTCCTGGTCAACATCTTTCCGGCCCGCCGCGCCCGCGACATCCTGATGCTGATGGGGCTGCTCTTTGCCGGCAGTCTCGTGCTGCTGCTGCGGATGATCCAGCCCGAGCAGCTGCTGCGGGTCGAGTCGCTGCCCGACATCACCGACTTCTTCGCGACGCTGCAGTCGCCGGCCACGCCACTGCTGCCGTCGTTCTGGGCGGCCGAGACCGTGTTCGCCTCGCTGCAGGGACGGTTCAACCTCCTGCACCTGGCGGCGCTGTGGACGACGGCGCTGGCGCTGCTCGTGCTCGTCGGCGGCGCTTACGAGCGCTGGCACTTCACGGGATTCAGCAAGGCGCAGGAGGGACGCAAGGTCCGGTTCACGCAGCTGGCGGTGCTCGATCGCGCGGCGCGGCTGCTGCCGATCTCGAGCGTGCAGCGCCATCTCCTGGTCAAGGACCTGAAGCTGTTCCTGCGCGACGTCAGCCAGTGGTCGCAGCTGCTCCTGCTGCTGGCGCTGGTGCTCGTCTACCTCTATAACTTCCGCGTCCTCGACCTCGACAAGATTCCGTATATGAGCGGGATGGTCAAGAACGTGTACGCGTTCGTGAACCTGGCGATGGCGGGGCTGGTGATGTCGACGGTGTGCGCCCGCTTCGTGTTTCCGGCGGTGTCGGCCGAAGGCGCGGCGTTCTGGATCATCCGCACCGCGCCGATCTCGCTGCGCGCGTTCCTGTGGTCCAAGTTCTGGACCGGCCTGGTGCCGGTGTTCGTGTTGACCGAAGGCCTGACCGTCGCGGCGAATTACTTCCTGGGCATCGATCCGCTGCTGCGTGCGGTCTCGGCGGTGGCGGTGTTCTTCATGGCGCTCGCCCTCGTCGGGCTCGCGACCGGCCTCGGCGCGCGCTACCCGCGGTTCAACGCCGAGAACCCGAGCCAGGTGGCGGGCTCGTACGGGGGCGTCGCCTTCATGATCCTCGCCGTGCTCTTCATGATCCTGCTCATCGTCCTGGTCGGCTGGCCCTCGTCGGTGTTTCTCTGGTATCGCGCGGCGCACATCGCCGTGTCGCCGGGCCTGGAGCTCGCGATGGCCGCCTGCTTCGCCACTGCTGTTGCGATGAGCGTGGCCACCTGGTGGTACGGCATGCGCTCGGGTGTGCGCGCGCTGGAAGCGATGGGCGGCTGATTCCCGTATCATTGCGGCGATGTCATTTCCCAATCTCATGTTTCTGACGGTCCGTGCCGTTCATGTTCTTCTCGCCGCCATCTGGGTCGGCAGTGTCGCGTTCATGGTGCTCTTCGTGATGCCCGCGCTCAAGGAAACGGGCCATGGGGCCGGGCCGATGATGGCGGCGATCGCGCGCCGCGGCCTGAACGGCTTCATGGGCGCCCTCGGCGGGCTCACCGTGGTCACCGGGTTCTACCTGTATTGGCGCTTCACCGGCGGCTTCGATCCGGCGTTGAGCGCGACGCGCGCGGCGATGGTGTTCGGGACGGGCGGGATCGCCGGGCTGATCTCGGTGATCGTCGGCGGCGCGGTGGTCGGGCGGAACATGGCGAAGATGGCGGCGCTCGCGGGCCGGGCCAGGGACCTGCCGGAAGGCGCCGAGCGCGCCCGACTGACGACCGATGCGAACGCGGCCCGCGATCGCGGCGTCGCCGGCGCGCGCATCGTCCTCGTCCTGCAGTTGATCGCAGTCATCTGCATGGCCATCGGCCACTACGTGTAGGCGCGAGGCGCGAGGCGCGGGGCGCGAGGTGCGAGGCGCGAGGCGCGGGGCGCGAGGTGCCCTAATCGGACTGCAGCGCGACGATCGGGCTGACACGGGTGGCGCGCCGCGCGGGGACGTAGCAGCCGGCGAGCGCGACGGCCACCAGTAGGGCAGGCATCGTCATGAACGTGAGCGGATCGGCGGCGCGGACGCCGTAGACGAGTGACGCGACGCTGCGCGTCAGCAGCAGCGCCACGGTCAGGCCGATGGCGGCGCTGATCGCGCTCATGCGCATGCCATCGAGCAGCACCTGGTTGCGGACGCTGCCCGGATCCTGGCCGAGGGCGATGCGGATGCCGATCTCGCGGGTGCGCTGGCTCACCGCGTACGAGAACACGCCGTAGATCCCGACGCACGACAGCAGCAGCGCCGCGCCGCCGAAGAAGGTCATCACGATCAGGTTGAGCCGGGACTGGCCGAGCGCGGTGTCGACGTAGGCGGACATCGGCTGCAGGTGATCGAGCGGCATGTCGGGATCAATCCGCTTCATCACGCGGTCCACCTGCGAGGCCAGTGACGAGGGATCCACCGCGGCGCGGACGACGACCGCGAGGCGCCCGCCGGCGCCGAACGCGCTGTAGATCTGCGGCCGCACCGGCCGCGATAGATCGTGCGCGCGGATGTGCTCGACCACGCCGATGACCTCGCCGAAGTTGTTGGGCGTGCCGTTGGGTCCGAGCTGCAGCCGCTTGCCGACGGCGTTTTCGCCCGGCCACGCCCGCGCCGCCAGCGTCTCGTCGATGATGATGCGGCGCTGCTGCGG
>DATLEL010000244.1:0-2471 GCA_035525255.1 Usitatibacter sp. | reverse complement strand
AGCGGTGCGGCCGTCGCGCGCGTCGCCAAGTCAGCCGCGCACGTGCCCGTCGCCCAGCACGATCCATTTCTGCGAGGTGAGCCCCTCGAGCCCCACGGGCCCGCGTGCGTGCAGCTTGTTGGTCGAGATGCCGATCTCCGCGCCGAGGCCGTATTCGTAGCCGTCGGCGAATCGCGTCGACGCGTTCACCATCACCGAGCTCGAGTCCACCTCGCGCAGGAAGCGCTGCGCGCGCGACCAGTCCTCGGTGACGATCGCGTCGGTATGTTGCGAGCCGTACTGCGCGATATGCGCGATCGCCTCGTCCAGCCCCGGCAACGTGGTGATCGAGACCACGGGCGCCAGCCACTCGGTGTGGAAATCCTCGTCGGTCGCAGCCTTCACGCCGCTCACGCCCGCCGCTTCGAGGATGGCGCGCGATTCGGGGCAGCAGCGCATCTCGACGCCCTTCGCGGCGTAGATGCGACCGATTTGCGGCAGCACGGCAGGGGCGATCTCCTGCGCCACCAGCAGCGTCTCCATCGTGTTGCAGGTGCCGTAGCGCTGCGTCTTCGCGTTGTCGGCGATGGCGATGGCCTTTGCCGCGTCGGCGGCGGCGTCGATGTAGACGTGGCAGATGCCGTCGAGGTGCTTGATCACCGGCACGCGCGCTTCAGCCGCAACGCGTTCGATCAGGCCCTTGCCGCCGCGCGGCACCACGGCGTCCACGTGCTTGTCGAGCTTCACCAGCTCGCCCACTGCGTCGCGGTCAGGCGTCGCGACCAGCTGGATCGCGTCCTCGGGCAGTCCCGCTGCCTTGAGGCCGACCGCGAGGCAGGCGGCGATCGCCTGGTTCGACTGCAGCGACTCGCTGCCCCCGCGCAGGATGCAGGCGTTGCCGGACTTGAGGCACAGCGCTCCCGCGTCGGCGGTCACGTTCGGGCGCGATTCATAGATGATGGCGATCACGCCCAGCGGCACGCGCATGTGGCCGACCTGGATGCCCGACGGACGGAAGCGCAGCCCCGTCATCTCTCCCACCGGGTCCGCAAGCTTCGCCACGTCGAGCAGCCCCTCGGCCATGGCGTCGATCGCCTTGCCGGTGAGCTTGAGGCGATCGATGAACGCGTCGTCGCGGCCTTCGGCGCGCGCGCCCTTCACGTCCTGCGCATTCGCCGCGAGGAGCGCTTTCTCGCGGTCGCGCAGCGCTTCCGCGGCGGCCACCAGCGCGCGATTCTTGGCTGCCGTCGTCGCCCGCGCCATCTCGCGGCTCGCTGCGCGTGCACGCTCGCCCATCGCGAGCATCAGCGCGCGAATGTCGGGGGCGTTGTTGAGGTCGTTGGGCATCTAGGCGGCAACATCATCGAGCACCGGCTTCCCCGCGAGGCCGAGAGCCATCTCGAGCAGGCTGTCCCACGGATTACCGGGCTCCACGCCCTTGATCATGCGGTCGATCCGGTGGGCCCGCAAGAGCTCGCGCTGGAACGACGCCGCGCCGTGGCGGCGCGCAGTCTTCTGCACGGCGGTCGTGCGCTCGGGCGACATATAGCGCCGCGAACGCTGCCCGCTCGACAGGCCCATCATGAGCCGCAGCTCCTCGGTGAGCACCCACAGCAGCAACGGCAGCGGCTCACCGCCGGCTTCGAGCGAGGCGACGACGCGTGCGATGTGCGCGGGATCGCCTGCGTGGATCGCATCAACCAGCGCGTCACGCTCGAACCGCGACACGTCGGTCACTGCGTCGCGAATCGAATCCAGCGTGACTTCGCCCTGGGGCAGCAGGAGCGAAAGCTTCTCCACCTCCTGCTTCGCCGCGAGAAGGTTGCCTTCGACGCGATCGGCAAGCCACTCCAGCGTCTCGACCGAAGCGCGCTGCTGCTGGCGCGAAAGCCGCTCGGCAAGCCACTCGGGCAACTCGTCGCGCGACACCGGCTTCGCTTCCACCAGCACGCCGGCGCGGTCGAGCGCCTCGAACCACTTGCCCTTCTGCTGCTGCCACTCGAGCTCGGGCAGCATCACCAGCGTCACCGCGTCCTCGGGAAGCTTGTTGCACCACGCCTCGATGGCCTT
The DNA here is from genome assembly GCA_035525255.1 of Usitatibacter sp. Taxonomy (GTDB): domain Bacteria; phylum Pseudomonadota; class Gammaproteobacteria; order Burkholderiales; family Usitatibacteraceae; genus Usitatibacter. The sequence goes on along the minus strand of DATLEL010000244.1, from coordinate 422 downwards.
GCTGCCTTCGGTGCCGGGCTTGCCCGTCGGGATGCGCAGCTCGAGCAGGCGGCGCGATGCGAAGAGCGACATGTTGGCTCCGCTCGCGCCGAAGCGGTTCCAGTCGGCGCCCGGTTCCGCGAAGAACACCTCGCGTTCGCTGCAGCCGGAGCGCCGCGCGGCCTCGCGGATGCGATCTGCGGCTTCGAGCGCCAGCAGCGCCTCGGCGCCATGAACCGCGTAGAGCGGCGACATCCCCTTGCGGAGCTGTCCCTCGAGCTGGCGGGTGGAGATCTTCAAGTGGTCACAGGTCGCGCTGCGCGACGGCGATCTGGCGCAGGATTCGCAAGGCAAGCTCCCCCTGCATGTCCTTGAAGAGCAGCTGCTCTTCGGCTTCCTTCGCGATCGGCGCCGTCTCGCTATAGGTAATGAGCCGGCGCGTC
>DATLEL010000233.1:0-2849 GCA_035525255.1 Usitatibacter sp. | reverse complement strand
CGAAGCCTCGCGCGCCATCGCCGCGAGCCTGCGCGGCAAGCGCCTGCCGCTCATCGGCCGCATCGAGATCTTCATCATCGAGGAGCCGCAGCCCCGCTGGCTCGCGTTCCTCAACAACGAGCACGACTACATCCGCCCGCTCCCCGATGAATTCGCCGACTTGGCCATGCCCAACGGCGAGCTCGCGGACAACCTGCGCCGCCGCGGCATCTACACCACGCGCGACGAGGAGGCGTGGGTCACCTACACCACGTTCAACATGTCACTGGAGATCGACGGCAAGCCCAACGCGGTCGGCGGCTACACCCCGGAGCGCGTGGCGCTGCGGCGCGCGATCGCCATGGCGTACCGCGCCGACGACCAGGTGGCGATCCTCGACAAGCACCAGTCGATCCGCACCCACACACCCCTGCCGCCGGCGGTGATCGGCCACGAGCCCGGCTTCGTCAGCCCGACGCTGGAATACAACGTGCCGCGCGCCAAGGCGCTGCTCGACATGTTCGGCTTCGTCGATCGCGACGGCGACGGCTGCCGTGACAACCCCGATGGGACGAAGCTGCTGTTCGACCACGCGTACTACCCCACCAGCCGCGAGCGCGAGCGCAACAAGCTGTGGAAGCAGTCGATGGACGACATCGGCATCTGCGTCACCTTCGACAAGGTGGAGAAGCTGCCGGAGCTTCGCAAGCAGGCGCGCTTCGGCAAGGTGCAGTCGTTCAGCTACGGCTGGATCGCCGACTATCCCGACGGCGAGAACTTCCTGCAGCTCCTCACGGCGAAATCCATCGGGCAGGCCAACTACGCGATGTTCGACCTGCCCGAATACAACGCGCTCTTCGAGCAGGCGCGCCGCCTGCCCCAGGGCGCTGAGCGCACCGCGCTCTACGGCCGGATGGTGAGGCTCATCATGGTGTACGTGCCCTGGGTCGTGGAGGCGTACAAGGCGTACCACGTGCTCGCGCATCCCTGGGTGCGCAACTTCCGCAAGCACCCCTTCGGCCACGAGCCGTGGCGCTACCTGGATATCGACCTGGCGCTAGCCCCGCCCCGCTAGTTCTGTACGAAGTCGCCCCGCCGCCCGACGATGGAAAGCTCCACGAACTCCGTCCCGGTGTGGTCCGACGGGCTGTAGTCGAGCTTCATGCCACCGAGGTCGTAGCCCTTCAGGTCGTTCAAGCCGGCGATGAACGATTCGCGCGTGAGCTTGCGGCCGGCGCGCTTCAATCCCTCCACCAGCACTTTCGCCGCGGCGAATCCCTCCATCGCCTGGTGCGACACGATGGAGTTCGGAGTCTCCTTGGCGAGTTTCTGCATCTGCACCGCGATCGGCGTAGTCGCCATCTTCGGGTTCGGGAACACCTGCGTCACGATCACGCCGTGGGCGTTGGCGCCCAGGGATTTCACGAACGACGAAGACGCGTTGTTGGAGAGCGTCATCAGCTGCGCGCTCGATTTCTTCGCGCGGATCTGCTTCACGATCTCGGCCACGTGGTTGCCGGAGCCCAGCAGCACCGCCGCTTGCGGGTTGGTGGCGAGCAGGCCCTCGACGGCAGCCTCGAACTTGGGCGTGGTGCGGTCGTAGGACCAGATGCCCATCGGCTTCACGTTCGCCTCGCTGAAACCGCGCACCGCCCCGGCGAGGGCGTCCTTGCCGAACGAGTCGTCCACGTGGATCACGCCGATCCGCTGGATGCCCATGGCGGTGAGCTGCACGATGCCCTTCTCGGCCTCGAGCTGGTACTTGGCGCGCACGTTGAAGATGAGGGGATTCACCGGCTCGTGGAGCAGCTGGGCGCCGGTGGACGGGGCCACCAGCGGCACGCCGGCGGCCTTGATGAGCGGGATGATGACCTCGTTGTGCGGCGTGCCGCGCGTGAGGAACATCGCGAAGACCTTCTTCTCGTCGATGAGGATCTTCGTGTTGGCGCCGGCCTTCTTCGGATCGAACACGTCGTCCAGCGACACCAGCTCGATCTTGCGCCCGTGGACGCCGCCGTTCTTGTTCACCCAGTCGATGTACATGCGGGCGCCGGCGGTGTTCTCGTTGACCGCGCCGGCCTGCGTGCCGGTGAAACCCGCGGTCTGTCCGATCAGCACCCGGTCATTGCTGACCCCCGGGACCTGCGCGTGGGCTGCGAGCGCTGCGCCCAACAAGGTCGCGGCGGCGATGGATCTGAAGGTCATTTTTTAATCCTCCCGAGCGTGCGAGGCGCCAAATTACCGCGCGAGGCGGCTATGCGTCTGTTAACTGTTCGTTGACGCGCGCTACAGCCGTAACCACCGCGATACCATCTCCCCATGGCCGCCTCCCCCGTCCCCACCGAAGAGCGACCCTCACGCGTTGGCGCATTGCTGCTCGCGGGGCTGGTGATGCTGCTGGCATGGCAGCTCGCGCACTGGACCTGGGTTTTCCTCACGCCGCCTCGCGTCGCGGCCGCGCCTCCCAGCAGCGGCGGCGTGGACATGGCGGCCGTGGCCGCTCTTTTCGGCGCGACCGCCCCCGCGCCCGGTGGAGGGACCGCGAGCGTTTCCGGGCTGCGCCTCAAGGGCGTCGTGGCGCCCACCCCGGGAGTCGCCGCCTCAGCGATCTTCTCGACCGGCGCGGGCAAGGACCTGGCGGTCTTCATCGACGGCGAGGTGCAGCCGGGCGTGAAGCTGGTGGAAGTGGCGCCAGGGTACGTGGTGCTCTCGCGCGCGGGGGTGCGGGAGCGCATCGACCTGGAGACGGCGCGCTCCACCGCGAGCGCGGCCACGCCCGCGCAGCCGCGGCAAGGCTTCTTCAAGCTCAATGTGTCGCGCACCGGTAGCAACAGTTATGCGCTCTCCCGCAAGGAGCTGGACGACGCGTT
>DATLEL010000224.1:0-7934 GCA_035525255.1 Usitatibacter sp. | reverse complement strand
GGCCTGGAGCGAAATGTACCTGGTACTTTTTCGCGTCAGACCATGTCCTCGGGCTTCACCCACTCATCGTATTGCGACTCGCTCACGTAGCCGAGGGCGAGCGCGGCCTCGCGCAGGCCGCTGCCCTCGCGGTGCGCCTTCTTGGCGATCTCCGCGGACTTGTCGTAGCCGATGTGCGGCGCGAGCGCGGTGACGAGCATGAGGGAGCCGTGCAAGAGGGCCGCGATGCGCTCGCGCTGCGGCTCGATGCCGCGGGCGCAGTGCTCGTCGAAGCTCGCCATGGCGTCTCCCAGCAGGCGCACGCTTTGCAGGAACGCATTGGCGATCACCGGCTTGTAGACGTTCAGCTCGAAGTGTCCCTGCGAGCCGCCGATGTTCACGACGACGTCGTTCCCCATCACCTGGCACGCCACCATGGTGAGGGCTTCCGACTGGGTGGGATTCACCTTGCCCGGCATGATGGAGCTGCCGGGCTCGTTCTCGGGAATCGCGATTTCGCCGATGGCGCAGCGCGGCCCGCTCGCGAGCAGGCGCACGTCGTTGGCGATCTTGAAGAGCGCCGCGGCGAGCCCCTTCAGCGCCCCGTGCCCGTGGACCATCGCGTCATGGCTCGCCAGCGCCTCGAACTTGTTGGGCGCGCTGACCAGCTCGCAGCCCGTGAGGCGCGAAAGCTCGGACGCGGCGCGCGTGGCGAACTCGGGGTGCGTATTGAGCCCGGTGCCCACCGCGGTGCCGCCGAGCGCCAGCTCCGACAGGTGCGGCAGCGCCGCCTCGATATGGCGCCGCGCATGCGCGAGCTGCGCCGCGTAGCCGGAAAATTCCTGGCCGAGGGTGAGCGGCGTCGCGTCCTGCAGGTGCGTGCGGCCGATCTTGACGATGCCCGCGAACTCGTGGGCCTTGGCGTCGAGGGTTTCCTTCAGCGCGGTGAGTGCCGGAAGGAGCCGCCGCCGGATGGCGACCACGGCCGCCACGTGCATCGCCGTGGGAAACACGTCGTTGGACGACTGGCCGCGGTTCACGTCGTCGTTCGGGTGGACCCGGCGTCCCTCGCCGCGCTCGCCTCCCATGAGCTCGCTCGCGCGATTGGCGAGCACCTCGTTCATGTTCATGTTGCTCTGCGTGCCCGAGCCCGTCTGCCACACCACCAGCGGGAACTCGCCGGGCCAGCGCCCCGCGAGCACCTCGTCCGCGGCCGCCACGATGGCGCGCGCCTTGTCTTCGGCGAGCAGCCCCAGCCCCTGGTTCACCGTCGCCGCGGCGCGCTTCACCCAGGCGAGCGCCTCGACCAGCTCCGGCGGCATGCGCTCGGTGGAAATCCGGAAGTGCTCGAGCGAGCGCTGTGTCTGCGCGCCCCAGAGCCGCTCCGCGGGCACTTCGATGGGCCCGAAAGTGTCTTTCTCGATACGTGCGGTCACAATGGCTGCTCCGGCGCGGGTTGCAGGAAGACCCGCATTCATTGTCTCATTCGGATTCCCCCACCCCCAGGAGCTCGCCTCGATGTCCAGGTCCCGATGGATTGCCGCAACGATCGCCGTCACTGCCGCCGTCTGCGTCCACGCCCAGCAGCTGAAGCCCGAGGACCAGGTGAAGCAGCGCCGCGCCGGCTATGCCGTCATGGGCCACAACTTCGCCAGCCTTACCGCCATGGCGCAGGAGAAGAAGCCGTACAACCGCGACGAGGCCATCCGCAACGCGGAGCTGGTGGCCGCGCTGTGCGACTACATGAAGGCGTTCTTCGGCGAGGGCACCGACCACGGCGGCGACACCAAGGCGAAGCCCGAGGTCTGGCAGAAGCGCGCGGATTTCGACGACAAGATGGACAAGATGATCGTCGAGGCGCGCAAGCTGCCGGCGGCGGCACGCGCCGACCTGCCTGCGCTCAAGAAGGCCGTGGCCGACGCCGGCAAGGCGTGCAAGGCCTGCCACGACGATTACCGCGCCAAGTAGCGGCGCGGACGTGGCCCTGCGCGTCGCCGCCTGGGACGCGCCGCTGCGCCTCTTTCACTGGGCGCTGGCGGCGCTGGTCGTCTTCTCGTTCATCTCGGGCAAGGTGGGCGGTGCGCTGTTGGAGTGGCATATGCGCAGCGGCTACGCGATCCTCGCGCTGCTGCTGTTTCGCCTCGCGTGGGGCATCGCCGGCAGCCACACCGCGCGTTTCGCGTCGTTCGTGCGCGGGCCGCGCGCGGTGATGGGTTACTTGCGCGCGAGCCGCGCCGGCCGCAGGCCCCGTGCCCCAGGCCATAACCCGCTCGGCGGCTGGAGCGTGCTCGCGATGCTCGCCGTGCTGCTGCTGCAGGCGACCTCGGGACTCTTCGTCGACGACGAGATCGCGACGCAGGGGCCGCTTGCGGGCAAGGTCCCGAACGCGGTCGTGGCGCGGATGAGCGCATTCCACAGCTACAACGAGTGGCTCGTCGTGGGCCTGGTGGCGCTGCACCTCGCGGCGATCGCCTATTACCACTGGGTGGCGCGCGTGGACCTCGTCGGCGCGATGCTGCACGGCAACCTCGAGGTCGAGGAGCCGATCGCCGCCCCCGCGCAAGCTCCCGCGTGGCTCGCAGCTGTGCTGGCGGCGATCGCCGCGGCGGCGGTGTACGTCCTCGTCGTGATCTATCCCCGCGGCTGAACGTGCTGGCCGGCCACTTCAAGCGCTTCTTCGCCGCCGATCCCACGCGCCTGCATTTCGCCGCGCACAGCCACCACCCGTGGCCCGATGCGACCGAGGCCGCACACGCGCGCTACTGGGAGGACGCGGCCACGCGGGCGGACCGCAAGTGGGAACGCGTGTTCGGCGACGTGGTGCCGCGCGCCCAGGACCACGTCGCACGCCTGCTCGGGTTGAGCGATGCGAGGCAGGTGGCTTTCGCGCCGAACACCCACGAGTTCGTGACGCGCCTCTACTCGTGCCTGCCCGAAGGTCGGGCGCTGCGCGTCCTCACCAGCGCCCACGAGTTCCACAGCTTCCGGCGCCAGACGCGGCGGCTGCAGGAAAGCGGAGCGCTCGAGGTCACGGAGATCGCCGGCGCGCCTTTCGAGAGCTTCACGCAGCGCTTCTGCGACGCAGCACGCGGCGGCAACTGGGACCTGGTGTGGCTCTCGCATGTGTTCTTCGATTCGGGTTTCGTGGTGCGCGAGCTGGCGGCCGTCTGCGAAGCCGCCCCGCGTCATGCGCTCGTCGCCATCGACGGTTATCACGCGTTCTGCGCGCTGCCCTTGGACCTGTCCACGGTGCACCGGCGCGCGTTCTACCTCGCGGGCGGCTACAAGTACGCAATGTCGGGCGAAGGCGCGTGCTTCCTCGCGGTGCCGCCCGGCAATCGCCTGCGCCCCACGGATACCGGCTGGTTCGCGTCGTTCGATTCACTCGCGGCCCCTGCCCCCGGCGCGCGCGTGCCCTACGCCGACGACGCCTTCCGCTTCTGGGGCTCCACCTTCGATCCGTCGGGCCTCTACCGCTTCAACGCGGCGATGGACTGGCTCCTATCCACCGGCGTCGATATCGCCGCGGTACACCGGCATTCGCTCTCGATGCAGAAGCATTTCCTCGATGGGCTGGCCCGCCTGCGGCTGTCGGGGTTGCCCGCCACCGCGCTGGTGCCGCCCGCGACGGTGGCGCGAGGCAATTTCCTCGCCTTCGACATCGATGCCGCCGAAGAGATCGAGCGGCGCATCGCGGCGCAGAATGTGGTGATCGACCGCCGCGACCGCAGGCTGCGCTTCGGCTTCGGCGTCTACCATGACGCGGCGCAAGTCGAGAAGCTGCTGTCGCTGCTCGCGCGGACCCTTCAATGATTCTTTGCCGACTCCTCGCCGTCCTTGCTTGCGCCGCTGCCGCGGTTGCCTCCGCGCCTGCGCAGGCGCAACCCTTTCCCTCGAAGCCGATCCGCTTCGTGGTGCCTTACCCCGCCGGCGGACCGCTGGACATCGTCGCCCGCCTGCTCGCGCAGAAGGTCGCGGAGAACACCGGGCAGCCAGTCATCGTGGACAACCGGCCCGGCGCCGGCGGCAACATCGGCGCCGACCTGGTGGCGAAAGCGGCACCCGATGGCTACACCCTGCTCATGGGCGCGGTGGCCACGCACGCGATCAACCCGGCGCTCTACGCGGCCCTGCCCTTCGATCCCGCGCGCGATTTCGTGCCCATCATCCAAGTCGCCTCGACGCCCAACGTGCTGGTAGTGAACCCCGCGATCCCCGCGGCGAGCGTGCAGGAGTTCATCGCCCACGCGAAGCGCAACCCGGGCAAGCTCGACTTCGGCTCCGGCAGCACCGGCAGCGCGGGGCACCTCGCGGGCGAGCTCTTCAAGTCCATGGCCGGCGTCGACATGACCCACGTGCCATACAAGGGCGCGGCGCCCGCGATGCAGGATTTGGTGTCGGGACAGATCCACCTCATGTTCGACAATCTCGCCTCCGCACTCGCGCAGGTGCGCGCGGGGAAGGTGAAGGCGCTGGCGGTGACGACTGCAATGCGCAGCGCGCTCGCACCGGAGCTGCCCACCATCGCCGAGTCCGGCCTGCCGGGCTTCGACATCAGCACGTGGTTCGGAGTCTTCGCGCCCGCGGCAACGCCGCGTCCCGCGCTCGATCGCCTGCATGCGGAATTCTCGCGCGCGCTCGCGTCGCCCGACGTGCGCGAGCGCATGCTGGCCCTCGGCGCCGAGCCCGTGGGCGGCACGCCGGCCGGTTTCGCGGCGTACATCCGGAGCGAGGCGGAGAAGTACGCGCGCCTGGTGAAGTCGTCCGGGGCGAAGGCGGATTGATGGTCCGCCGCGTCGCCTGGCTGCTCGCCATCGCCGGCGCGATTCCCTTCGCGGCGATGACGTTCGCGCTGGTCGGCACCGGCAACCACATCCGCATCCCGGCGATCGCTGCGCTGGTGACCTATGCCGCGGTGATCCTTTCGTTCCTGGGCGGCATCGAATGGGGTCTCGCGGTGCACGATCCGGTCGCGGGGCTCCCGTCGCATAAGGAAGGTATCCGCGCGACGGCGCTCTTCATCGGCGTCGCGCCCTCGCTCGCCGCCTGGGGCGTCTTCTGGCTGCCGACTCCCCGTTGGCAGCTCGGCGCCTCGATCGCGCTGTTCGTGCTCGTCTGGGCGGCGGACCTCGCGCTTTCGCGCCAGGGGCTGGTGCCTTCGTGGTTCGTCGACCTGCGCACCGCGATCACCGCGGTGGTCGCGATCATCCTCGGCGTCGCGATCTACCTGCTTTGACGCCCCCGGGCGTCACGAAGCGCTCCAGCCACTTGAAGAACTCGCGGTACCAGAGCCGTGAGTTCTGCGGCTTGAGGATCCAGTGGTTCTCGTCGGGAAAGAACACCAGCCGCGTCGGCACGCCCTTCGCCTTCAGCGTGTTGTAGTACGCGAGGCCCTGCGCATCCGGCACGCGGTAGTCGAGCATGCCGTGGGTGACGAGCGTCGGGGTCTTCATGTCCTTCACGCGCGCGCGCGGATTCTGCGACTCGACCTTCTCCATGTCGTCCCAATACCAGGCTCCAAGCTCCTTGGGGTGCCAGTACCACGCATCGTCGGAGAACATGGCCACCCAGTCGAAGCAGCCGGCGTGGCAGACATACGCCTTGTAGCGGTCGGTGTGCGCGTTCATCCACGCCACCATGTAGCCGCCGTAGCTGCCGCCCGCGGCGACCAGCCGGTCGCCGTCGATGTAGCCCTGCTTCAGCATGAAATCGGTGCCGGCCTCGACATCGAACATCTCGCGCTTGCCGAACTCGCCGTCGATCGAGGCCTTGAACTTCTGCCCGAACGAGGACGACCCGTGGTAATTGACGCACGCCACCACGTAGCCCTGCGCGGCGAACGCATGGTTGTTCCAGCGGAAATGGAAGTTGTCGCCCCAGATGGAGTGCGGGCCGCCGTGGATGTTGTGCAGCAGGGGCCATTGCTTGCGCGGATCGAAATCCGGCGGATAGATCACCCACATCTGCACCTCGTCGCCGCCGAAACCCGGGATGCGGAACTCGCGTACCTCTCCCATCTTCAGCCGCTCCATCACCCGGTCGTTCAGGCCATCGATGCGGCGCTCTCGTCCGTCGGGTCCCAGCGCGAACACCGCCGGCGGCGAGCTCATGGCGTGGCGGATGAAGACCACCGACTCCAATGCCGCGTCGAAATCGGTCACGGTGCCGCCGCGCGCGAGGATCTCGGGGGCGCGCTTGCCGATCTCCCAGCGGAAAAGATGCTGCCGGGCATCGTCTTCCGCCGCGAACAATACGGCGCTCGAGTCCGCGGTCCAGGCAAGGGGCGCGTGCACGCTGCGATCCCATCCGGTCTTCACTACCTCCATCTTTCCGTTCGCCAGGTCGATGAGCGTGAGGCGGTGCGGCGCGATGGGACTCTTGCGCTGGTCCTGCGTGAGGACCGCCAGCCAGCGGCCGTCGGGCGAGTAGCGCGGGCTTTCGTGGTTGAGCTTCGAAGCGCCGGTGACGGTACGGAACCGCTTCTTCGCGATGTCGAGCGCCACGATCTCGTGGTCGTGGTCGAAGCGCTTGTCCTCGTCCACGTCGAAGGCGAACGCGATCTCGCGGCCATCGGGCGAAATGTCGTACGAGTTCGCGCCCGGATCGGCCTTGACGATCTCGTAGCGGGTGCCGGCGAAATGGTCGCGCAGCTTGCCCCCGTCCAGCTCGACGCTGAACACGTGCAGCACGCGACCGTCCGAGAGCCAATGGTCCCAGTAGCGATAGGCGGAATGCTCGATCACGTGCGCCTTCACCTTGCGCTCGCGGAATTCCTTGTGGCGTTTCTCGAGGCCGGCCCGCCCCTTCACCCCCGGCCACACCCAGGAAAGGAACGCGATGCGGCGTGAGTCCGGGAACCACTTGATGCCGAATGCCCCGGTAGGAATATCGGTGAGACGGCGCGCCTCGCCGCCATCGGGCGCGATGACGTAGACCTGCGACTCCTCGCCCTCCTTGCCGCCGTCGGCCTCGGGGCGCTTCGAGACGAAGGCGATCCAGCGGCCATCGGGCGACCAGCGCGGTTCGCCGTCCTTTTCGCCGGCGGTGGTAAGCCGGCGCGGCTCGCCGCCGAAGCACGACAGGAGCCACAGGTTCGTGCGCGCCTTGTTCTCCTCCATGTCGAAGCTCGCGACCGACACGCACGCCTGGGCGCCATCGGGCGACAGCGCCGGTTGGGCGGGCCGATCGAGCTTCCACAGGTCCTCGACGCCGATGCTCTTCTTCTTCATTTGGGCCGATCCCGAAAGTAAAAACGCACCGCCGGGCGGTGCGATCGTGCGGCGGATTGTACCGCTTGCGCCCGGGCGCCCCTTCGGGCATGATCTTAATGCGAATCATTCTTATTGCAGCAAATGACCTTTTCCCTGGCGCCCCGCGCCACCCCCCTCGCGGCAGTCGCGGCCATCCATGTCCTGGCGGTCGGCGCGCTGCTGCACACGCCGGCGGTGCGCCAGCGCCTCGTGGAGGCCACCCCACTCTTCGTGGAATTCGTCTCCGCGCCGAAACCGCGCATGGTCGAAACGAGCGTGCCCACCCCCGTACTGCGCGCGCCACGGGAAGTGCAAGTCGCGCCGCCGCAGATCGTCATCGAGCAGGTGGCGCCGACGATTGCGGTGACCAAGGCAGAACTCCCGCAATCCCCTTCGCGGCCTTCCGCGGAGCCGCTCACCACGGCCGTCGTCTCCGCAGCGGTCGAAACACCCCGCTTCGACCTCGCCTACCTGCGCAATCCGGCGCCGGCCTATCCCTCGATGTCGCGGCGCCTGCACGAGCAGGGACGCGTGATGCTCCGCGTGCGCGTCGCGGCTAGCGGGGACCCGCGTGAGGTGCGCGTGGAATCGTCCAGCGGCTCCGAGCGCCTCGACCGCGCGGCGGTCGAAGCGGTGCGCCACTGGCGCTTCGCGCCCGCGCGCCGAGGTGGCGAGCCGATCGACGGCGAGGCCCTGGTCCCCATC
>DATLEL010000216.1:0-8403 GCA_035525255.1 Usitatibacter sp. | reverse complement strand
CGAGCGCGCTGGTGATGGGCGCGAGCGGATTGCGCAGCTCGTGGGCGAGGATCGCGAGGAACTGGTCCTTCTGGCGCTGCGCCTCGCGCTGCTGGCTCACGTCGCGCGCGATCTTCGAGGCGCCGATCACCCGGCCGGAGGAGTCCCGCACCGGCGACACCGTGATCGAGACCTCGATGCGTCCGCCGGACTTGTGCACCCGCTGCGTCTCGAAATGGTCGATGCGCTCGCCGTTGCGGATCTTCTCGAGGATCTCGTCCTCCTCGTATTGCAGCCCCTGGGGGATGATCTTGCGCACCGGCGACCCGATCATCTCCGCGGCGGTGTAGCCGTAGAGTTTCTCGGCCGCCCCGTTCCACGAGGTGATGACGCCGTTCACGTCCTTGCTGATGATCGCGTCGTCGGACGAAGCCACGATCGAAGCGAGCAACGCCCGCGCGCGGTCGCCCTCGCGCTGGGAGCCGATATCTCGCGCGATCTTGGAGGCGCCGACCACGACGCCGGACGCGTTCTTCACCGGCGATACCGTCAGCGACACATGCACGCGCCGGCCGTCCTTGCGCAGGCGCGTGGTTTCGAAATGCTCCAGCCGCTCACCTGCGCTGACCTTGCCGATGATGAGCGTTTCCTCGCTGCGCAGCTCCGTGGGGATGAGGCGCAGGATCGACTGTCCGATCATCTCCTCCGCCGAGTAGCCGAAGATGCGCTCGGCCGCCGGGTTCCACGAGGTGACGATTCCCTCCAGGGTCTTGCTGATGATGGCGTCGTCGGAGGAGGAAACGATCGCCGCGAGCAGGGCACTGGTGTCGGGGACCGCAGAGTTTAGAAAATCTTCGGGCATCTCTTAAAGTTACTCGCGTCGGGGGGGTTGACGCTGTAGGACCGTTCCTACGCGGGCGGGTGTTTGCACGAGAAACGTCCCGAATCAAATCAGCCAATGAAATGAAAAGACCCGGATGACTGCGCTCGGGCATGTCAGAAGGCCCGTGTTGCGGTGATGTGGTGCCCGGGGCCGGATTCGAACCGACATGCCTTTCGGCGGAGCATTTTAAGTGCTCGGTGTCTGACCAATTTCACCACCCGGGCCACGGGTTCACGTTCGCATTCTGCCGCACGAGAAAGCACTTCGATAGCAGCGGTTGTCAAGGGACGGTTCGGCAATCCCGACGCTGCATGGGCGCCCTTCCCTACCGCATCCGCCGGGGAGGCGCACCCGTCTTGTTGGGTACAATGCACCGAACCAAGGGAGCCCCAAGATGAAGAACGAAGCCGACGATCCCCGCCGCCGCTTGCTGATCCGCATGCTCGCCGCCGGGTTCTTCACCGGTGTCTCCACCGAAGCAAACCTGGCGCTCGCCCAGATCCTCGGCACGCCGCCCTCGAAGCTGCCTCCCGGGCGTTCCATCTACCGCATCTCCGGCGACGTCCAGGTGGACGGCCAGCGCGCCACGCTCGATACCAAAGTGGGCGGCGGCAACGTCATTCGCACGGGCGCCAACAGCGAGGTGGTCTACGCCATCGGCGAGAGCGCCTACATCGCGCGTCCCAACACCGAGGTGATCGTCGAGACCTCGAAGAGCGAGTCGGCGATCGTGACCGGCCTCAAGCTCCTCACCGGCAAGCTGCTCTCGGTCTTCCCGAGCAAGCGCCCGGTGCAGATGCAGACCAAGGTCGCGAGCATCGGCATCCGCGGCACCGGTGTCTACCTCGAATCGGATCCGGAGCAGACGTACTTCTGCACCTGCTACGGGGTCGCGGACGTGGCCGCGCTGAACGATGCGCAGAGCAAGGAGACGGTCGCCGCCGCGCACCACGACCGGCCGCTCTACATCCTCGCCAACGAGCAGCCCGGCAGGAACATCCGCAACGCGCCGTTCATCAACCACACCGACCAGGAGCTCATGCTGATCGAGACCCTGGTGGGACGCCAGCCGCCCTTCATCTTCCCGAAGAGCGACTACACGGGGCCGCGCCGCAACTACTGAGTCACTGCGGGGCGCCGGCGAGGATCCAGCTCAGGAACAGGTCGTAGCGGGCGCGCGCCGGGTCGCCGGGCGGCTTGCTCGCGTCGAACCCGATGATCAGGTTTCCGCCGTGGTGGTTGCCCGAGGGCTTGCGCAGCAGCGGACTCGCGGCGATGTCGGTGAAGTTGATGCGCGAGCGCACCTCCGCGTAGAACCATGCGTCGTCGGTCGCATCGCCCGAGATGCCGTCCTCGTTGCGATCCATGTTCGTGTAGAACACCGGCGGGCGCGGCTGCGTGCCGTCGATCGAATGGCATTGCGTGCAGCGATTCGTCTCCTGCATCACCGCCTTGATGTCGGAGAAGCGCACCGCGCCGGGCTGCGGGCTGACGGTCGAGCTCACCGCCAGTGTCAGCTGCGCGGGCGCGCTCTGGACGGTCCCATTGCTCGACACCAGCTGGACCACATACGTGCCCGGCGTCGTGGCTGTGAACGTAGGCTCGGCCGTGGTGGCGTTGGTCAAGCTCGCACCGGCCGGCCCGGATACGAGGCTCCACGTATAGCTGCTGGAATAAAGGCTCATCGACGCGGACAGGCGCGTGGCACCCGGGGCCACTACGCGACCGGGACCGGGATCGGCAATCGGGCGGCCGGGCTTCACCAGCGCGCCGCTGGTGTGCAGCGAGTACCCCTGCGCCTCGAGGAAGCCCGCGAGCTGCTGCGGCCGGTCCGAGCTCCAGAACGCGTCGTAGACGATCTTGGCGAGCGGCATGTTGCCGCGATCGAACACGTGCGCCTTGGTGCGGTCGGCGAACGCCCGGAATTTCTCGTACGAGGTGAAGTCGAGGTCCGACTGCGCCGCGGTCCCCCGCATGTTGTGGCAGGTGCGGCACGAGGTCGCGATGACGTTCTTGTAGAGCGTGCTCTGCCCCGCGGCTTCCCAGGAGGGCGGAACGTAGTTATCGACGAAGGTCGCGTTCGGCAGGCCGTCGCCGCCGTATGCGGACTTGATGAGGGCGGCCGACGTCCCCTGCCACTCGCTCGTTCCGGCCTGGCGCCGGCACGCGTCCTCGGGGGCGCTCGAGCTGCCCACGATCGGGTACGAGCACAGGATCATCTTGTTGATGGTCTTGATGCCGGCCTCGAGCTCGGAGCGCGTGAAGCCCGGGCGCGTGGAGAACTCGAACACGTCGGGCTCGAAAGGATGCATGCGCGCCTGCACGTCGCCGCGCTGCTGCGAGACGCCGTTGCGCACCAGGTTGAACCGCGCCTTGCCGGTGGAATCCGCCGGCGTGAGCGCATCGCCGCGGCCGCCATGGCAGGTGATGCACGGACCGGGCATGGCCTTGAGGCCGCGGTTGTCGAGGTTGACCGCGGTCTGGCGCACGCCCGCCTGGTTGAAGTTGTAGAACTTGGGGAACGCGGCGCCGCCATTCGGGCCGGGGCTGAATTCGATCGCATTCACGCCCACCAGCCACTTGCCGTCGCGCACCACCGCGGCGTCGAGGTTCAGCGGGCTGTACAGGTAATCGGGTCCTGCCTGGATGAGGTAATTCTCGACGTAGAACGCGAGCGTGCCGTCGGGATTCTGCCGCGCGTACATGCGCCGGCCGTATCCGAGGTCGCGCTGGTCGCCGAAGACCACGTTCACTTCCGTGCCGCTGCCGGTCTCGAAGTTGTTTTTCGCCTTCCACTTGGCGAGCGTGTCGCGCTCGTTGTTGGGATCGATGGCGCGGTAATACGCGTCGGCGTATTCGGGGCTGTTGGTCTGCAGGCTGCCATCGGCTTGCAGCTGCGGGTTGGGGAACAACAGGAACTTGTCGGGCGCATTCGCCACGGGCTCGGAGGGCTGGGGTCCGGCGCGAACGTCCGCGGGGCTGCCGCCGCCTCCACCGCAAGCGGAGAGGAGCAGCAGCACGGTGGCAGCGGCGCACGGAAGGATGAGACGGGATCGCATGCGGCGTTTCCTCAGAAGCGCATCAGGTAGACGATGGAGTACTGGTTGTCGATGTAGCGCAGCGGGCCACCGCCATCGAACGACGGCCGGTGCGTGGGCGTCGCCTGCACGCGGCGCCAGGAGAAGTCGAGCGAATCGCGCGGGCCCAGGGGGTAGTTCCAGCCGATGGTGCCCAGCACCGTGCGGGCATCGAAGCGATAGGCGAAGAAGGCGCGGCCATCGAAGGCATCGTCGGGCACGAACACCTCCGAGAGCCCGATGTTCACCAGCGAAGCGGCACCCGTCGACACGGTATCGCCGCGGCGATACTCGCCCGCCAGGTACAGCACGCCGCGCTTGCCGAGGGAATAGTCGAGGTTGAGCTTGGCCGAGTAGTCGCGCAGGGTGAACACTTCGCTTCGGCCGTTGCGCGCATTGGCGCCCACCTCGGCGAACACGTCGATGCGGTCCGTGAGCGAGCGGCGCGCGTTGATGCCGGCGAAGTAGCGCGGGCCGGTCCGATGGTCGGACTCGAACTGGTCGTAGTTGGCGCGCCCGACGAGGGAGAACGTGGTCGCGTCGAATGCGCCCGAGGCGCGGTACTGCAGCTCCGCCTGCACGCCTGCGGAGAAGCGTCCCAGCCCCGCGTAGCGCTGGAATTTCTCGCCGGTCACCGACGGCGTCACCATCAGGCGCAGGTTGGCGAGGTTGCCGAGCTTGATGGGAATGGGCTCGCCCAGAGACAGGGCGTACGAGCGGTCGGCCAGCTTCTCGCCCGCCCAGCGGCCGCGGGTCACGTTGTCGTCGAAGGAGTAGCCGAACTCGACGCCGATGGGATCCTTGAACATCTTGGGCTGCCAGGTCCACGACGGCAGGCCGCGCCCGTCCAGGTCCTGCGACACCAGCAGGCGCACCGATTGCACGTTGCTCGCGCCCGAGGAGCGCTGCGCCATGTAGTCGACGCCCAGCTTCAGCCCGCCGCGCAGCAGGAAGTCGCTGCCGACGCCGAGCAGCAGCGCGTTGCGGCTCGTGCCTGCCGTGCCCAGCGCGTATTCGGGGCCGTTGATGAGATCCGCGTAGCTCACGCTCGCGCCGTGCTGGCCGTCGAGCTGGCGGCGGTATTCCAGGCGCAGGCGCGGGACGACGCGGCCGAAGTCGGTGTCGTGCTGCGTCTCGGCGCGCACGCCCATGGCGAGCTGCGAGGAATTCACGCGCTGCTCGTGGTAGGTGAGCGAGTAGAGGCTCGCCCCACCCTCGCTGTATGCCTTGAGGCGGTCGCGGGAGACGTCGATGCGGCCGTAGGGCGAGATCATCACGCCATCGCGGCGGAATTCCGCCCCCGCCGTGAGGGAGGCGAACGCCTGCTCGCCGTTACGGCTGCCGGTGGCGAATTGGTTGACGGCTTCCACATGCCGGGTGCTGTCGAACTCGATCCTGCCCAGCCCCACCAGCATGTCGACGAAGGTCTCCACCGACGGCTGGAAGCTGCCGTAGAGCGCGAACGAATGAGCGCGCGCCTTGTTGCGCGAGCCGTGGGAGCCGATCACCGATTCGTCGCGGCCGAAGCCCACGCCGAGCCCCAGCACCAGCCGCTCGCTGAAGCGCCGGTCGATGCCGACGCTCACGCCATCGGTGCTGAAGCGCAGGCCGCTGATTTCCCCGTCGGCGTCGCGCCGGCCGAATTGCGCCGTGCCGCCGACCCAGATGTTGGTGCCGGCCACGAAGCCGCGCGCGCCATCGCCGCCGGTGCTGGCGGCCACGTCGAGGCTGCGCGTCGCCGCCGCATTCATGAGGGGCGCGAACAGCGATACGGGAATGAGGCCGGTCGTCGCGACGCGCACGGGCTTGGCGTCGGCGTCCTCGCTCGCGCGTGCCTGCGGCGCAGGCGCTGCCGCCGCTGCCGGCGCGTCACTCGCGCGCGGCTGCACGTCGCGTCCGCGGTGCAGCGTCTCCATGCGGCGCTGGAAGTTGCCCACCTGCGCGCCGGAGAAGCGCCGCGCCGCTTGCACTTGCGAATCCACGATCGCGGCCACGTCGCGCGCTTCCGCGGCATTCGGGCGGCCCACCACCGACACGCTCACCGTCGCCGGCGTCGACTTGCCGGCATTGCCGAAGGCGATATACGTGAAAGAGTCCGCGCCGAAGAAGTCGGTGCGCGGCGTGTAGGTGACCTTGGTGCCGTTGACGGTGACGGTGCCATGGGCGGGCTGCACGCCGATGGAAACGCCGGTCAGGCCGGAAGCCTTGATGAAGCCGGCGAGGTCGGCGGTGGCGGCGGTGTTCAGCGCGACCGTCATGGCGGCGGCGTTCGCCACCGGCACCAGCCCGCCGATGCTGATACGCACTGTCGCCACCGCTGTGGTGCCGGCGGGATTGCTGGCGGTGTAGGTGAAGCTGTCGTCGCCGGAATAGCCCACGGCCGGCGTGTAGGTGGCGATGTTCCCCTGCACGCTCACCAGGCCGTGTTCGGGCAGCGTCACGATGGTGACCGACGTGACATCGCCGGTGATCGGCAGCGTGATGGCCCGCGCGGTCTCGTAGACGACGTCCACCGCGAGGTCGGCGACCGACGCCGGCTCGAAGCCGATATTGATGGTGAGGGTGAAGGTTGTGCTGCCGACCGTATTCGCCACCGAGAGAGTGACCGTGTACGTCCCGCCGCGGGTGGGCGTGCCGACGATGCGCTGGTTGAGCGCGTCGAACGTGAGCCCCGGCGGCATGGCCGAGGCGCTCACCGAGGCCGGGCCGCTGGCGACCGTGACCTGGTAGAAGAGCGGCGTGCCGATGCTGCCCGTGATCGCCGATGCGCTGGTCACTCGCACCGAAGACTGCGTGACGGTGAGCGTGAGGACGCCGCTGCCGGTGCCGGAGCTGTTGCCGGCAGTGAGCGTCACGATGAAAACGCCGAAGTCGTCCGGCGCACCCGAGATGAGGCCGGTGGCGGGATCCACCGAGAGCCCCGCGGGCAGTCCGCTGGCGCCGTAAGTCACGGGGGCGTTGGTGGCGGTGATCTGGTAGGTGAACGCCGCGCCGGAGGCAGTGCTCGCCGTGGCCGCGCTGTTCACCACCGGGATGCCGAACGCGATGGTGATGGTGACCGCGCGGCTCGCGGTGGTGACGCTGTTGGTCGCGGTGACGGTGGCGTTGTAGACGCCATTGGCGCCCGGCGTGCCCGAGATGAGGCCCGTCGTCGTATTCACGGTGACGCCGGGCGGCAAGCCGCTCGCGCCATAGCTCGTGGGCGTGTTGGTCGCCACGATCTGGTAGGTGAACGGGAAGCCGGCCGCGCCGCTCGCGGTGCCGCCGCTGGTGATCACCGGCGGCCCGAGGCCGATGGTGATCGTGATCACCGTCGCGGGATTGGAAGTGCCCGAGGCGTTGCTGGCAGTGACGGTGCCCGGGAACGTGCCGAGCGTCGTCGGCGTGCCGGAAATCAGCCCGGTGGTGGTGTTGATCGTGAGCCCGGGCGGAAGCCCCGTCGCGGCAAAACTGGTCGGCAGGTTGGCGGCGACGACCTGGTAATTGAAGGCGACGCCGGTCTGGCCGACGACGCTGATCGGCCCGGCGATCGTGGGCGCCGACGCCGAAACCGTAATCGTGAGCGTGATCGGCGCGCCGGTCCCGGTGCTGTTGGTAGCGGAGATCGAGACGGAATAGATGCCCGCGCTGCCCGGCGCGGGCGTTCCCGAAATGAGGCCCGCCGCGTTCGCCGTGACACCCGCCGGAAGCGTTCCGGTCACGTTGAAGGCGGTGATCGGCGGGTTGCTCGCAGTGATCTGGTAGCTGAACGGATTGCTTTCGCTCGCGCTCGCGACGTTCGCGCTGGTGATGACGGGCGCGGGCATCTGCACCGTGATGCTCAGCGCGAAGCCCGGCCCCGTGCCGGCACCGTTGCTCGCGGTCAGCGTGTAGGTGGCCGCAGGCGAGACCCCCGTCGGCGTGCCACTGATGAGGCCCGTTGACGTATTGAGGGTGAGCCCGGTGGGCAGCGGCGGCGTGACGGCATACGAGGTCGCCGCGATGTTGGTCGTGATCTGGTACGGCGTGATGGCCGCGTTCTGCGTCGCGGTGAACGAGGTGACCGCATTGGTGATGCTCGGCACCGGGCCCTGCGTGATCGTGATGGTGATGGTGCCCGACGGGCCCGGCCCGCCCGCGCCCGAGGCGGTGACGGTGATGGGGAACGTGCCTACCGATCCCGGCGTCGGCGTGCCGCTGATGAGGCCCGAGCTGCTGATGGACAAGCCGAGGGCCGCCAGGCCCGGGGCGCTGAAGCTGATGGGACAGTTGCTGGTGATCACCTGGTAGGTAGTCGCCGAGCTGCCGGTCACGAAGCCGCCGACGGAGGCCGAGGTCACCGCGGGGGCCGGCGGCGCCGCGATCACCACGCGCGCCACGCGAACGGTCGTCGAGCCGCCGGGGCCGGTGCCCTGGTAGCCGAAGGTGTCGGTGCCGGACTGGCACAACGTCGGCGTGTAGATCGCCTGTCCGCTCGCGTTGAAG
>DATLEL010000196.1:0-10464 GCA_035525255.1 Usitatibacter sp. | reverse complement strand
AGCTCGCCCTCGTCGGCAAGCTTGACGGCGTTCAAGCGCACGCCGAGGGCCGCCTCGACCGCATCGTCCCAGCCCGCATCGACATGGATCGCCTGCCACAGGCGCTCGCCGCGCTCCAGCGCGTGGGCCTGGATCCAGTCCTTCAGCTTCGAGTCGGTGTCGAGGCGCGCCTGCTGGTTCTGCAGCGCCTTCAAGGACGCTTCCAGCCCCGCCAGCTCGCGCATCGAGTCCTGCAGGCGCTGGTTGGTGGCACGCCGCTGCTCCTCGAGCCCCGGCAGCCGCGCCTCGGCGTCCTTCTGGCGCGTCTCGAGATCGGAAAGCCGCGAGGCGACTTCGGTGCGCTGCGTCTCGAGCGCCGCGAGCTTCTCGGGCTCCGGAAACACCAGCGCCATGTTCTCCTGCTTGAGGCGGTTCTTGCGCGCCTCGAGCTGCGACAGCAGCTTCAACGCATGGGATTCCTGCGCCTCGTGCACGCCCTGCGCCTGCTCCGCGGTGTTCATCTCCGATTCGGTGCTGCGCACCTGGGCGGCGGCCTGCTGCGCTGCCGCCTCCGCCGGCGGCAACGCTTCGCGCGCCGCGGCGAGCTCGCGGTCACGCTCCGCGATGGTGGATTGCGCGCTCTCGATCTCGCCTTGCCAGCGCGCACGCTCCGCTTCGGCCTCGGCGAGGCGGCGCTCGACTTCCATCGCCTCGCGCGAGATCGCTTCCAGCTGCGCGCCCATGCGGCGGCGGTTCTCGGCGAGGAAGCTGATCTCCTGCTCGAGGGACTGCACCTCGGCGTTGGCGGAGTAGAGCGCGCCCTGCAGCTCCTGCAGGTGATCGGTTCCCTCGTAGTGCTTGCTGCGCAGCTGCTCCAGCGCGCGCTCGCTCTCGCGCAGCTTGGCCGTCTCCGCTTCCAGCGCCACCGTGACCTTCTGCACCTCGTTGCCGTAACGGTTGCGGGCCTGCTCCGCCTCGCGCAGGCGCGTGAACGACAGCAGGTTCTGGTTGAGCGCGAGCTGCGCCTGCAGCTCCTGGAATTTCGCCGCGACCTCGGCCTGCTGCGACAGGTGCTCCAGCTGCGTCGTGAGCTCGGCCTGGATGTCGGCCACGCGGGAGAGGTTCTCGCGCGTGTCTTCCAGCCGGAGCTCGGTCTCGCGCCGGCGCTCGCGGTATTTCGACACGCCGGCGGCCTCCTCCAGGAACACCCGCAGCTCCTCGGGCTTCGAGGTGATGACGCGCGAGATCATGCCCTGCTCGATGATCGAGTAGGCGCGCGGCCCGAGGCCGGTCCCGAGGAAGATGTCCTGCACGTCGCGGCGGCGCACGTGCTGGCCATTGAGGTAGTAGTTGGAGTCGCCGTCGCGCGAGAGCACGCGCTTCACGCTGATCTCGTTGTAGGCCGCCCACGCTCCGCCGATGCGACCGAGGGAATTGTCGAACACCAGCTCGACCGAGGCGCGGCTCACCGGCTTCCTTTCCGCGGAGCCGTTGAAGATCACGTCGTGCATGTGCTCGCCGCGCAATTGCTTCGCCGACGATTCGCCCAGCACCCAGCGCACCGCGTCGATCACGTTGGATTTTCCGCACCCGTTGGGCCCCACGACGCCCACCAGCTGCCCGGGCACCGCGATGGAGGTCGGATCGACGAAGGATTTGAAGCCGGACAGCTTGACGGAGGTCAGTCGCAAGAGGGTGCTCTCAGATGCAGCAACGCCCCGGCGGTCGGGGCGCTGTGTAAGTCATTGTTTTAAGGCGCAACGTGGATTGGCGCCTTCAGTAGAATGGGGATTTTACCGGAACCGATCCCCCATCCCAATGGCCCGCGCCACCAAGGCCCTCGAGACCTTTCCCAACCCCAAGCCGGGGCGCGACTTCGCGATCCACATGGAGATCCCGGAGTTCACCTGCCTCTGTCCCAAGACGGGGCAGCCGGACTTCGCGACGCTCTACCTCGACTACATCGCCGATGCCAAGTGCGTCGAGCTGAAGAGCCTGAAGCTCTACATCTGGTCGTTCCGGGACCAGGGCAAGTTCCACGAGGCCGTCACCAACGAGATCCTCGACGACCTCGTCGCGGCGACCCGGCCACGCTTCATGCGCCTCACCGCGAGGTTCTACGTGCGCGGCGGCATCTTCACCACCGTGGTATCGGAGCACCGCAAGAAAGGTTGGGAACCGCTACCCCCCGTGGGACTCGAAACCTATCCCTCCCAGGAAAGCACGCGCTGATGGCCCGGCCGCAGGACGTCATTGCCCGCAACAATGTCCGCGTGTTCGGCAAGGGCACCCAGCCGATCGTGTTCGCGCATGGCTTCGGCTGCGACCAGAACATGTGGCGCCTCATCACCCCGGCATTCCAGAACGACTATCGCATCGTCCTCTTCGACTACGTGGGTTGCGGGAAATCCGACTGGTCGGCCTATTCCGCCGACCGCTACGGCACGCTCCAGGGCTACGTGCAGGACGTGATCGAGGTGATCCGCGCCCTCGGCATGGAGAAGGTCGTCTTCGTCGGCCACTCGGTGAGCTCGGTGGTCGGGCTCCTCGCCTCGATCCAGGCGCCCGAGCTCTTCGAGCGCCTGGTGCTCATCGGCCCGTCGCCGCGCTACGTGAACGACGGCGAATACGTCGGCGGCTTCGAGCGCGCCGACATCGAGGGGCTGCTCGACTTGATGGAGAAGAACTACGTGGGCTGGGCGCAATTCCTGGCGCCCGTGGTGATGAAGAACGGCGAGCAGCCGGAGCTCTCGCGCGAGCTGGAAGCGAGCTTCTGCTCCACCGACCCGCGCGTGACGCGCCAGTTCGCGCGCGCCACCTTCCTCTCCGACAACCGCGCCGACCTCGAGAAAGTCCGCGTCCCGGCGCTGGTCCTGCAATGCAGCGAGGACGCCATCGCGCCGGTGCAGGTGGGCGAATACGTGCATCGTGCGCTGAAGGGCAGCAGCTATCGCCAGATGGCGGCCACCGGCCATTGCCCCCACATGAGCCATCCGCAGGAGACCATCACGCTCATGAAGGAATTCCTGTCGACTTCCCCCCGGTGACGGTCGAGATCGGCCCGCTCCTCGACGACGCGCCCTGCGGCTTCTTCTCGCTCGGGGACGATGGCCGCCTGCAGCTCGCCAACGCGACCCTGGGCCGCATGCTGGGCGCCTCGCGGGAAGCGGTGGTAGGGCGCCACGTGGACTCGCTCTTCACGCCCGCCTCGCGCATCTTCTACCAGACGCACGTCTACCCCATGCTGAAGCTCGAGCTGCGCGTGCAGGAGATCTATGTCTCGCTGCGCACGCAGGCAGGCGAGGAGCTGCCGGTGTTGCTGAACGGCTTGCGCACCCAGCGCGGCGGCATCGCGGTGAACGACTTCACCGTGGTCCCCATGAGCCGGCGCAACGAGTACGAGAACGAGATCCTCGCCGCGCGCCGCATCGCCGAGGAGGCGACGCGCGCCAAGGACGAGTTCCTCGCGGTGGTCTCCCACGAGCTGCGCACGCCGCTCAACTCCATCGCCGGCTGGGCGCACATGCTGTCCACGGGCAAGCTCGACGCGGCCACCATGGAGCGCGCGGTGCAGGCGATCGTTCGCAACGCGCGCATGCAGACCAAGCTGATCGACGACATCCTCGACTTCGCGCGGATCATCTCCGGCAAGCTGCGCCTCGACGTGGGGCCGGTGGACCTGGCGCCCATCGTCGACGCCGCGCTCGAGGGCGTGGCGCCCGCGGCGCAGGCGAAGTCGATCCACATCGATCGCGTGGTCGACGCCGGCGTGGGTCCCATCTCGGGCGACGCCGACCGCGTGCAGCAGATCCTCTGGAATCTCCTCACCAACGCCGTCAAGTTCACGCCCACGGGCGGGCGCGTGCAGCTGAAGCTCTCCAGGTCGGCGACCCATGCGCAGATCGCGGTGAGCGACACCGGCCGCGGCATCTCCGCCGAGTTCCTGCCGTTCGTGTTCGAGCGATTCCGCCAGGCCGACGATTCGGCGGCGCGGCGCGAAGGCGGCCTGGGCCTGGGCATGTCGATCACGCGCCACCTGGTGGAGCTACACGGCGGCACCATCCAGGTCGCAAGCGAGGGCGAAGGCCGCGGCGCCACGTTCACGCTCTGCCTGCCGTTGATGGACGCGGCCCCCGCGGTCGGGACGGAGCGCGCGCTGGGCGCGCCCACCGCCACCGCCGCCGCGGAACCGCCGAGCCTCGCGGGCCTGCACGTGCTGGTGGCCGAGGACGATCGCGAAGGGCGCGAGCTGCTGGTGGCGATCCTGGGACGCAGCGGCGCGCGCGTGAGCAGCGCGGCGAGCGCGGCCGAGGCCTTCGAGCGCTTCGAGGCCGAGCGGCCCGACCTGCTGGTGAGCGACCTGGAGATGGAAGCCGGCGGCGACGGCTATGCGCTCCTGCAGCGGGTGCGTGAGCACGAGCGCACCGGCGGGGCGCGCATGCCGGCGATCGCCCTCACCGGGCACACGCGCAGCGCGGACCGCCTGCGCGCGCTCGCCGCGGGTTTCCAGATGCATATCGCCAAGCCGGTGGAGCCCAACGAGCTGGTGATGATGATCGCCAACCTGGCCCAGCCCCGCAGCTAGATCGTGGTGCCTCGAGCAGGGAACACAGATGAACACAGATACAAGGCGATAAAAGCAGGATAACTACGGGTCGTATTCGTGCATATCGAAGCTTGGGCACGAAGTCCATGCATTTTCTTTTGCTTTTATCGCTTTTTATCTGTGTTCATCTGTGTCCCTTGCCCGCCTCACCCCGCTGCCAATGCTGGCAGCGACGATGAGCGCGCCACCGATCCAGTCCTGCATCCGCAAGGTCTCGCCGGCGAGGAAGTAGGCGGCGATCGCCGCCACCACCAGCTCGAAAAGAAGGATCACGATCGCCCGGTTCGCGGGGATGCGCGACAGCCCGTATTGCAGCAGCAGGCCGAGGCCGATCAGCGCGAGAGCGATGCCGGCCACCAGCGGCGCGTGCTCCCATGCGAGCTCCCACGCGCGCTCGCCTCCCAGCTTGCTGGCCGGCAAGTGGATCAGCGCGGCGACCGTCACGCCGGCCCAGATGACGATGGACTTCTCCGCGTCGGTCATGTCCGCGAGCTTGCGCACCAGCACATTGCCGAGCGCGAACAGCAACCCGGCCGCGAGGCCCAGCCACTCCGCGCGCGCCGCGGGCCACGGGAAGCCGAGCTCGGGATGCCACAGCATCGTCATGGCCCCCGCGAAGGCGAGCGCCATCACGGCGAAGCCCGCGCGGTCGAGCTTCTCGTGCAGCACCACGCGGGCGATCGGCACGGTCCAGAGCGGCGCCAGGTAGAAGAGGAGCAGCACGCGCATCACCTCGCCTTCGAGGATGCCGAGCACGTAGGCCAGGTTGCTCCAGCCGATGGCGAGGCCCATGAGGAGCGCCAGCGGCGGCAGGCGGCGCAGCACGCGCGCGTGCCGCGGGAAGAGCAGCATTCCCAACAGCAGCGTGAGGCCGTAGGTGAAGAACGTGCTCCATAGCCCGTCGAGGCCGTCTCGCGCGAGCAGGCGATAGGGGTACCAGAGCACACCCCAGAGCGCGGCGCCGGCGAGGAGCGCCCAGGCGGGCGCGGATGGAAGGGGCATCGGGGTAATCTATCGCATTGCCATGACCGCCTTCGCCGTTCTTCACGTGACCTCGATGCCGGGCGGCGGCGTGAATCGCCACATCGACGACGTGGTCGCGGCGGGATTGCGCCGCCACCTGGTCTGGCACGTGGCGCCGGGAGCCGACGTGATCGCGATTCCGGCGGAGAAGCGCTTCGTGCCGCTCGACCCGGACGCGATTGCGCGCGAGCCCGGCGCGCTCGCGGATTGGCTGCGCGGGCAAGGCGTGGGCGCGGTGCATGTGCATTCGGTGGCGCCGGCGCCGCGCGCGCGCGCGGCGTGGGCAGCGCAAGCGCTCGGGGTGCCCACGCTCGCCACCCTGCACGACGTCCTCTTCATGCGCCTCGATGGTTTCGCCGCCGGGGCGCCGCCGGAGCCCGATCCGGAATGGCTTGCGCAGACGCAGGGCTTCCTCGAGGCCGCAGCGGCTCGCATCGCGCCTTCGGAGTTCCTCGCGGGGCTTGCGCGCCGCCACCTGGACCAGGAGGTCGTGGTGATCCCCAATGGGTCACTGCCCGCTGGCAACGCTGCGCCTCTCGCGCCGCGCCCGGAATTCCTCGCGCGCAAGCCCGCGCACGTAGTGGCGGTGATCGGCGCCATCGGGCCGCACAAGGGCGCGCGGATCATCGAGGAGACCGCGCGGCTGCTCGAGGGCAGCGACATCGGCATCGTGGTGGTCGGATACATGGACCACCAGGTGGCACCGGGGTGGCGCGCGGAGCGGCTGTTCGTGCATGGGCCCTGGAGCGAGCGCGATGGCGGCCCGCTCGCGAAAGCCTACGGCGCGGAGATCGCGCTCTTCCCGCACCAGGTGCCGGAGAGCTTCAGCTACGCGCTGTCCGACGCGTGGGCGGCGGGGCTGCCGGCGCTGGTGGCGCCCGACGGCGCGCTGGGCGAGCGCATGTCGCGGCACCAGGCCGGGTGGCTCTTGCCCGAGCGCTTCACCGCGGTGGATGTCGCGGCGGAGCTGCGCCGGATATTTTCCGCGGCCGGGGCGGACGATCTCGCACGGGTAAGATCACGCCTCTCGGGGGACGATCCCCACCGCGTGCCTTCCGTCGATGCCATGAACCGATCGCTCGATGCCCTCTACGCGCGATTCGGCATCGATCCGCGCGCGCCGCTGGAGCCCTTGTCGGCGCCGGTGCAGGCCGTGATCGCGGCGCACCTCGACGGCAAGGCGATGCGCCCCGAGCTCTCGCAGCTGGCCGATGAAGTGGCGCAGCTGCGCGCGGGTCTCGAGGTCGAGCGAGGCCAGGCGCAGCGCTTCGAGACCGAGGCGCGCGAGTGGATCGCCAAGCTCGAGGCCGACGTGGCGAACGTGCAGGAGGAGCTGCGGCGCGAAACGGCGGAGCGCCTGCGGCTCGCGGAGGAGAACCGCGAGCTGCGCCTGCAGCCGCGCTTCCTGCGCCGCATCGCCTCCTTCGCCCGCCGGCTGCTCAAGCGAAACCCCGATGCGCGCGGTTGACCTCAGCATCGTCACCTACGCGCCGGACATGGCGCTTCTCGAGCAGTTGCTCGAGAGCGTGGCCGGGGGGGCGAGCCTTTTCATTCATGACAACAGCCCGGGCGAGGAGGTGGTCGAGCGGCTGAGGGCGCTGCCGCTGCTGCGCGACGGAGAAGGCTTCGCGCGGGTCGAGATCAATCGCAGCGGCAGCAACGCGGGCTTCGGACGAAGCCATAACGCCAACGCAGCGCTCGGTTCCGCGCCTTTCATGATGGTCCTCAACCAGGACTGCGTGCTCGAGCCGGGGACGCTGGAAGGACTGCTGGATGCTGCCGCGGCGAGCGCGGACGACGTGGCGGCGTGGGAGCCGCGCCAGGTGCCCTACGAGCACCCCAAGGCATACGACCCGGTGACGCTGGAAGCGCCATGGGTCAGTGGGGCGGCGGCACTTTTCCGGCGCAGCGCATTCGAGGCGGTCGGCGGCTTCGAGCCGCGCATCTTCATGTACGGCGAGGACGTGGACCTGTCGTGGCGCCTGCGCGCGCGCGGCTGGAAGCTGCTCTCGCAACCGCGTTTCGCCGTCATCCACCGCACCTATCGAACCGCGGGCGAGGTGAAGCCGCTGCAGGTCTTCGGCGGCGTCACCACCAACCTCTGCCTGCGCGCGCGCTTCGGCGGCGTGCTGCGCACGCTTCAAGGCCTGGCGATGCTGGGCGCGGAGATCGTGGCGCCGCAGACTTTCGCGGGGCGGCGCGCGGGGCTGGTGATGGCGGGACTGCGCTTCCTCGCGCGCTGGCCGTACTTCGTGGTGACGCGCGTGGCCTCCAATGGCCAGTTCCGGCCGTTCTTCGCCGGGTGGAATTTCGAGCTGCGGCGGGAGGGCGCCTTCCACGAGATCGCGACCGCGGCCGAGCGCGCCACGCGTCCGCGGCCGCGGGTCTCGATCCTCATCCGCACCATGGACCGCCCGCGGTGGCTGCGTGAAGCGCTCGAGTCCTGCGCCAACCAGACCTATTCGAACATCGAGGTGGTGGTGATCGAGGACGGCCCCGAGCGCTCGCGGGCCATGGTGGAGGAATTCGCCGCGCGAATGACGGTCCGCTATCGCGCCACCGGGCAGCGCGTCGGCCGCGCACGCGCCGGCAACCTGGCGCTCGCCGAGGCGCGCGGCGAGCTGCTGAACTTCCTCGACGACGACGACCTGCTCTTCGCCGACCATGTCGAGGTGCTGGTGGACGCGATGCAGCGCGCGGGGGTCGCGGGGGCGTACGCGCTTTCATGGGAGACACAGGTGGTCCTGCGCGAGCGCTCCCGCTGGGAGGAAGTGATGCACGTGACGCGCCACTGGCAGCGCTTCGACCGCATCACGCTCTGGCACCACAACTACCTCCCCATACAGGCAGTCCTGTTCCACCGGCGCCTCTACGAGCGCTACGGCGGCTTCGCCGAGGACATGGACCAGCTCGAGGACTGGAACCTGTGGACGCGGTATACGCTCGAGGACGACTTCGTGCTGGTGGACAAGACCACGTCCAAGTACCGCGTCCCCGCCAACGCCGTCATCGCCGCCGATCGCCAGGCGCGCCTCGACCATGCGTACGCCGACGCGATCGAGCGCCAGCGCGCGCTGCAGGTGACCTTCTCGCCGCGCGCCATCTCCGAGATGGCCGACACCTATGCGCGCACGCAGTCGCTGGTGATGGTGACACGCGACGACCTGCGCCGCTTCGTGGGCTCGAGCCGGCTCACGGCGCGCATGGCGGCCTATCGCCCCTATGCGGGCCGCGTGCTGCGCCGCCTCGGATGGCGGCGTTGAACGACCTGCCGTTCACCGGCGAGCGCTTCGTGCCGGGCACCACCGGCGAGATCTGGGTCGAGCACTGGCATCGCTACCACTTCGCGGCTCGCTGGGCCGCGGGCAAGCGCGTGCTCGACGTCGCGTGCGGCGAGGGCTACGGCACGGCGCTCCTGGCGCGCCACGCGGCGCAGGTCACCGGCGTGGACGTATCGCCCGATGCCATCGGCCACGCGCAACGCGAATATGCGGGCGTGGCGAACGCGCGCTTCGTGCAGGCATCGTGCACCGCGATCCCGCTCCCCGACGCGAGCATCGACGTCGCCGTGTCCTTCGAGACGCTGGAGCACATCGCGGAGCAGGAAGCCTTCCTCGACGAGCTGGCGCGGGTGCTGGTCCCCGGCGGCGTGCTGGTGCTTTCATGCCCGAACAAGCTCGAATACACCGACCGCCGCAATTTCGCCAACGAATTCCACGTGAAGGAGCTCTATCGCGAGGAGCTCGCCGCGCTCGTGGCGCCGCGATTTCCGCATGCGCAGTGGTATGGACAGCGTCCGACCTTCTATTCGCTGATCGCGCCGGAGCGCATGGACGGCGCGGGAGCGCAGCTGGTGGAAGTGGACGAGGCACGGCCGGCGGAGGCCTCCGCGCAGCTTTCGGCCGCGCTGTATTTCATGATCGTCGCGAGCCGCGATCCGGCCGCCCTTGCGGCGACACCCCCTGCGCTTTCGGTCCTCGCCGACCGTGGCGACTGGGTACGCCAGGACTACGAGAAGGTCTATCGCCTGCTCACCCACACGGCGAAGGATCGCGACGACTACGTGAAGCTGGTCTCGAAGCACGTGGAAACCCTGACCGGCCTCGAGGAGCAAATCGCCAACCTGCGCACCGCGATCCAGCTGCAGGAGCAAGCCCTCGCCGCCCGCGAGGCGCTGGCCCAGGCGCAAGCCGCGCTCCACGAAGCCGCGCTCGCCGAGAAGCAGCGCGAAGTGGATCGCCGCCGCGGCTGGCGCTGGTGGCTCAAGCTGCCGCTGATCCGCCTGGGGTTGATGAAGTAACGTCGTGGGATAATTTGTCGATGAATCCCCGCCTCGGGCTGCTGCAGCCCTATCCCTTCGAGAAGCTGCGCGAATTGCTGGCGGGCATCAGGCCGCCCGCGGGCATGAAGCCCATCGCGATGCAGATCGGCGAGCCGCAGCATCCGACGCCCGCGCTCATCACCGACAAGCTCGCGCAAAGCCTGGGCGGCCTCGCGCGCTATCCGCTCACCAAGGGATTGCCGGAGCTGCGCCAGGCGATGGCGGCGTGGATCGCGCGTCGCCACGGGCTCGGCATGATCGACGCCGAGAGCGAAGTGATCCCGGTCTCCGGCACGCGCGAAGCGCTCTTCTCCATCGCGCAGGCGCTGCTCGACCCGGCGGAGAGCGAAGCGCTGGTGATGTGTCCCAACCCGTTCTACCAAATCTACGAAGGTGCCGCGCTCCTCGGCGGGGCCAAGCCCTATTTCGTCAACGCCCTCGCCGCGAACCATTTCCGCCCCGACTGGGACGCCATCCCGGAAGCGGTGTGGCAACGCACGCGGCTCGTGTACACCTGCTCGCCGGGCAATCCCAA
>DATLEL010000192.1:0-8740 GCA_035525255.1 Usitatibacter sp. | reverse complement strand
CTCGCGGACCGGGTGTGGAACGACCCCCGGCCTGATTTGCTGGTGGCGCCACCGATCACGCCGGCACGCTTGCGTGAGCGCGGATTCAACCAGTCGGTGGAGATCGCACGCGTCGTCGGGCGCGCGCTCGGCGTGCCGCAGGCACGTCGCGGCCTGCACAAGGTTCGCGAGACTGCTCCACAACAGGGGCTCGGCCGCAGCGCACGCAAGGCGAACCTTCGCGGCGCGTTCCGCTGCGACCGTGTTCTCGAGGGGATGCGGGTCGCGGTTGTCGACGACGTGCTCACCACCGGGGCCACGGCTTCTCAGCTCGGCGCGGTGCTGCGCCGCGCGGGTGCGCGCGAAGTGGTGGTGTGGACCGTTGCGCGGGTGGGGGCGGCGTGTTCGAGGTAGTGCTGTTCCAGCCCGAAATCCCGCCCAACACCGGCAACGTGATCCGCCTCTGCGCCAACACGGGTTCGCGCCTGCACCTCGTGGAGCCGCTGGGGTATTCGCTGGAGGACAAGCAGCTCAAGCGCGCAGGGCTGGATTATCACGACCTCGCGCGCGTAGAGGTGCATCCCGACTGGAAAGCCTGTGTCTCACGCCTCGGCAACGCACGCCGGTTCGCGTTCACCACGCGATCGGGGGTGCGCTATACCGACGTCGCCTTCCGGCCGGGAGACGCATTCGTCTTCGGGCCCGAGGCGGCCGGCCTCCCGGACGCAGTCCTGGAGGAGTTTCCACTCCCAAACCGCCTGTGCCTGCCCATGTACCCCGGAAATCGCAGCCTCAACCTGTCCAACGCGGTGGCAGTTGCGGTGTTCGAAGCCTGGCGCCAGGCGGGTTTCATGGGGTCTGTAACCCAACCGGGCGCTCTGTAACCCGAAGCCCGCGTTTCGATTGCGACGGTAACCCTGGTTTTGAGTTAAATCATTGTTTCTGTGATTATTTTAACTGTTGCAGCCTACGGCTTGGCTAGAATGCATTCACACGGGCGGACAAGGAAACGCCCGGGTCCGCGGCGCAGGGGTCGCGGTCCCCACCAACCAAGACCGAAGGGAGCAGTACCAAATGAAAAAGATCCTCGCCAGCACCGTCGCCGCGATAGCCATCCTGGCTCCCGCCGCCAACGCTGCCACTACCAGCAACAGCTTCAACGTATCCGTCTCGCTCACCTCGCAGTGCTCGGCGAGCAACTCGGGCACCACCACCGTCGATTTCGGCACCTACACCGCGTTCCAGATCGCTGCCCAGGGCTCGACCAGCGTGAACCTAAACTTCAACTGCACACGCGGCTTCGCCCCGACCTCCGTTGCTTTCGACGTGGTCAACGGCACCGCGGCGGGCGTTGGCGTCCTCGCCGGCCTCCAGTACACGCTGACGGCCGGTGCGCCGAGCACTGTCGGTGGCACCGCCGCGACCACGGCGACCATCGGTACCGGCGATGCGGTGACCTACGCCGTCTCGGGCAGCATGCCTGCCGCCCAGGCCGGCACCTGCGCGGCCGCCAGCTGCGGCCCGACCTCGCACGTTCGTACGCTGATCGTCACGTTCTGAGCAACATGCGCCGCGTTGCACCGGGCACCGTGCGCGCGCGAACCAAACGCGGGGCCGCGGCGATCGCAATCGCCGTGGCCTCGGCCTTTTTGGGAGCCGCGCAAGCGGGCAGCGCATCGTCCAGCTTTCGCGTCATCGTCAACACCGACAAGTCCACCGGGCCGGTGACACCGCCCAACACGGGCTTGTGCCGCAGGATCGACCTTCCCGGCGCCATGGGCGCGATCGTGACGGTCGTGTGCTCCACCGGCGTCGTGGTGGAGATCGGTCCCGGAGAGGCGAGCAAGCCGTGGGGATGGATCCACGGCGGCGCCTACCGATTCTTGCCCCCGATATCCTCCGCTGGTGTAAATTCGGCCAGCATGGATATCGATACCGGCCTCGGAACAGTCACTTCGTGGCGCGTCGTTCACCTGAGCGACCGCGACTACCTCGAGATGACCGTGCGCTGGTAGCCCACACGATGAGCCCGAGACGAACGCCGACCTCCCGTACGCATCGCTTCCTTCCCCTCGCGGTGATTTTCGCCGCGATGGCGATGCCGGTGTTGCCCGTCGCCGCGGGCCAGTTCTCGGTTTCGCCGGTGCGCATCTACATGGGGCCGCGCGATCGCGCGACCGCGATCACCATCACCAACGAAGGCAACGACGAGCTGGTGATGCAGGCGGACATCTTCACGTGGAAGCAGAAGCCGGGCGGCGAAGACGACCTGGTTCTGACCGAGGATCTCTTCCTCGCGCCCCCGATCATCAAGCTCGCCCCCAACTCGCGCCAGGTCGTGCGCCTGGCGATGCTCAAGCCCTCGCAGAGCGGCGACCAGCTCACCTATCGCATGATCGTTCGCGAGATCGCGGAGGCGCGCCCCGCGGAAAAGAACGCGGAAGTGACCATCGCGCTCGCGTTCTCGCTACCCGTCTTCATCACGCCGCCCACCGCCAAGGGCACGCTCGATTGCAAGGCGCAGCGCACTGCGCGCGATACCCTGCGCGTGGAATGCGAGAACGGCGGCAACGCCTATGCGAACCCGCGCGAATTCGTGCTCAGCACGGCTTCGGGCGAGCGCCTCGCGGTGCGCGACTCGGGCGGCTACATCCTGCCGGGCATCAAGCGCAGCTTCGAGGTGAAGCGCGCGGACGGCCCGCTGCCCGCCGGTCCCGCCCGGCTCGCCGTCAGCCTGGACGACGGCTCCACCAAGACGTTCGACGTCCGGGTCGCCGAGTAGCGGCGCGTGGTTCGCGCAAGGCTCGGCCGGGCGGAATGGGTCGCCGCCCTCTTGTGGGCCCTGCATCCCCAGCCGCTCCCGGCGCAAAGCGCGGCTGCCTCCGCGGCACCTCCCGCGGCCAGCGCGGACCGCATCCTCCCTCTCGAAGTCACCATCAACGGCGCCAAGGGCGGGACCTGGGTATTCATCGAGCGCGCCGGAATCCTCTACGCGCCGCGCGATGCATTCACCGAGTGGCGCGTCGAGCCGAGCCCCGAGGCGGCCGCGGTGGATTTCCGGGGCGAGCGCTATTGGCCGCTGTCATCGGTGCCCGGCTTCAAGGCTCGGGTGGATTTCGCCACGCAGTCGGTGCAACTGCTGTTCTCGCCCGAGGCGTTCACGGCTTTGCGGCTGTCGCGGGGACTCGCGGCGCGCCCGGCGCTGAGCCCGGTGCTCCCGAGCGCATTCGTGAACTACGACGTGAACTATGCGGCGTCCACCACGCGCGGCGGGACTTCCACTCACGACGTGGGTGTCCTCACCGAGGTCGGCCTGTCGAACAAGTGGGGCGTGCTCACCAGCAGCCACGTGGCGCGCCACGTCTCGAGCGCTCAATCCGACGGCAGCCCTCGGTTCCTGCGGCTGGAGACGACATTCACGCGCGACTATCCCGATACGAACCGCACGCTACGCGTGGGGGACACCTCGACCCGCCCCGGCTTGTGGGGGCGCAACGTCTATTTCGGCGGCGTGCAGATGGGCACCAACTTCGGCCTCACGCCGGGTTTCGTGTCGCAGCCGTTGCCGGTGCTGCGCGGGCTTTCGGCCGCGCCCTCGACGGTGGAGCTGTACGTGAATGACGTGCTGCGCCAGGTCTCGAACGTGCCGACGGGCCCGTTCGCCATCGACAATTTCCCGCTGATGACCGGCAGCGGCGAGGCGCGCCTGGTGGTGCGCGACCTGCTCGGGCGCGAGACCGTGATCGTGCAATCGTTCTTCGCCAACAACCAGCTTCTCGCGCGCGGCCTCGACGACTGGAGCGCGGAGGCGGGCGCCGTACGCCAGGGCCTCGGCACCGTGGCCGACAAATACGGCGACGGCTTCGCGAGCGGCACCTGGCGGCGTGGAGTATCCGAGCGCCTCACCGTGGAAGGGCGCGGCGAAGCCACGCGCCGATTGCGCACCCTGGGCCTGGGCGCGACCACGGCACTCCCCGGCCGCGTGCTCGCCACGGTGGCGGCGGTGCTGAGCGACCATCGATCCGCCGGGCGCGGAAGCAGCTGGCTGCTGGGACTCGAGCGCGACAGCGCGCGGCAGGGCTTCTCCTTGCAGGCGCAAGGGGCGAGCCGCGATTTCCGCTTGCTCGGGCAGGAGGAGGAGTTCCTTCCCAATCGCCTGCAGGTCGCGGGCAACTGGACTTATTTCACGCCGGACCAGGGCTCGCTCGGCCTCGGCTTCGCCAGCATCTCGCGCTACGGCGAGGAACGCGTGACGACGCTCTCCGCCAACTATTCGCGCGTGCTGTGGCAACGCAGCAGCGTGAACATCGCCGCCAGCCGCGCCATCGGCGGAGCGGCGGGAAGCTCGGTCGGTTTCACCTTCGTGGTCCCGCTGGACGACCGCCGCACGGCGAGCGCTTCCGCGACGCGCCGCAGCGGCACCACGGATTTCTACGCCGCCGCCAACGAAACGCCCACGCGGGACTCGGCGCTCGGATGGCGGGCGCTCGCGGGACGCCAGCAGGAGCAGTCGCGCGTCGAGGGAGGCCTCTACTATCTCGGCGAACGCGGGACGCTCTCCGGCGAGGCGAGCGCATCGCCCGACCGCCGCGCGCTGCGCGTGGGTGGCAGCGGCGGGACCGTGCTCGCCGATGGACGCTTCTTCGCCACGCGGCGCGTCGACCAGGCTTATGCGCTCGCCGAAGTGCCGGGCTATCCCGATGTCGGGATCGGGATCGGCAGCAACGTCCTCACGCGCACCAACCAGGATGGCGTCGCGCTGATACCGAACCTGTGGCCGTACCAGTCGAACTCGGTGCGCATCGACCCGAAGGACCTGCCGGTGAGCGCGGAGCTCGATGCGATCGAGATCAACATCGTGCCCTCGTGGCGGAGCGCGGTGAAGGTCGACTTCCCCGTGCGCAGCGGGCGCGGGGCGCTGATCCGCGTGGTGCTCGACGACGGTGAGGCGGCCCCGGCGGGCGCCACGGTGGAAGTGGAGGGCGACAAGGCGCAGTTCTACGTCGCGCGTCGCGGCGAAGCTTTCGTGACCGGCCTGCAGCCGCGCAACCGCGTAGCGCTCAACTGGAAGGGAAACCGGTGCGCCTTCGATGTCACCTTGCCGCCGCCGAATCGCGACGAGGTGCCGCGGCTGGGTCCCTTCGCCTGCAAGGGGCTCGCACGATGACGAGGCTCCTGATTGCCGCGGGGCTCCTCGCACTCGCTGCCGCGTGTCCACGGATCGCCGCGGGCGCCATCACCTGCACCTTCTCCTCGCCCGGCTTCACCGCCGCCTACGTGCCCTCGACCGGCACCACCAACGTGACGCAGAGCAGCGTGACGGTGACGTGCCAGCGCAACGCCGGTGGTGATGCGACGTCGATCGCGTACAACATCGCGGCGGACAACGGCCTCAACTCCTCCGGCCAGCAGAACCGCGCCCGGCTGGCGGCCACCGCCAACTACATCCTCTACGACACTTTCCGCGACAGCGGCTGCAGCCAGGACTGGCGCGCGAACGCGCCCAACCGCCTCGGCGGAACCATCACCGGCATGAGCGGCTTCATCCCGGTGTCGCAGACCCTCAGCTGGTGGGGCTGCATTCCCGCGAGCCAGCTGGGTCTCGCGGCGGGCAACTACTCCGATACCGTGACCATGACGTTGAGTTACGGAGCCTCCAGCCCGACCGCCACCTTCCCGGTGGCCATCTACACGCCCGCGTCGTGCACCATCACCACCGCGCCGGGGACGGTGTCGTTCACGTACACCGCGTTCGGTGGCGCGCAGAACGCCAGCACCCCGTTCGCGGTGACGTGCAGCAACGTCCTGCCGTACACCATGGCGCTTGGCGCCACGAGCGGCGTGATCGTCGGGCTGCAGTACACGATCGCGTTGAGCGCAGCGGGCGGCGTGGGCACCGGCGCCTCGCAGTCCTACTCGGTGAACGGGACCATGCCCGCGGGACAGGCCGGGACCTGCGGAGCCGCCAGCTGCGCGGGCACGCAGGTGCAGACGCTCACCATCACCTACTGAGCGCTGCCGGTCCCCGCGCCGGGCGCCCACTCGGGGCGCGGGTCGCGCGCCAGGAGCTTCTGCACCGCGTCGCGCGGCGAGGCTCCTTCGAAGAGCACCGCGCACACCGCTTCGGTGATGGGCATTTCCACTCCACAGCCGCGTGCATGCTCGCGCGCCGCGCGGGCGGAGTGCACGCCTTCGGCCACGTGTCCCAGCTGGATCAGCACCTCCTGCAACGGCTGGCCGCGCGCGAGGCCCAGTCCCACGGCGCGATTGCGCGAGAGGTCGCCGGTGCAGGTAAGCACCAGGTCTCCCAGCCCGGTGAGCCCCATGAAGGTCTCCGCCTGGCCGCCCAGCGCGACCCCCAGGCGCACCATTTCCGCCAGGCCGCGCGTCACGAGCGCCGCGCGCGCGTTGCGCCCCAGCTCGAGGCCGTCGGAGATGCCCGCGGCGATCGCGATCACGTTCTTCAGCCCGCCACCGAGCTCCACGCCCTTCACGTCCGCGCTTGTATAGAAACGCAAGCGCGGCGTGTTGAGCGCGACGGCCGTCGATTGCGCGAACTCCGGCGCGCCCGAGGCGACGACGACGGCCGTCGGCAGTCCGCGCGCGACTTCGTCGGCGAAGCTCGGACCCGACAGGGCGCCGACATCGCGCGCGCGGGGCAGCACCTCGGCCATGATCTCGTGCGGCAGGCGGCGCGACTCGGCGTCGAATCCCTTGCAGGCCCAGAGAAGTCTCGGCGTTTCGCCCGCGCGCGCGAGAGCGGCCGCGACCGGGCGCAGGCCCGAGGTGGCGGTCGCGACGATGACCAGGTCCGCGCTACGCGAGGCCTCTTCGAGGGAGTCCGCGATCGCCACGTTCTGCGGAATCGCGAACGGCAGGTAACGGCTGAGGCGATCGCGCGAGAGCTTCGCGCGAGCCTCGGCATCGCGGGTCCACATCGCAATCCGGTGATTCGCGGCCAGCGAGATCGCAAGGGCCGAGCCCCAGGCGCCTGCGCCGAGAATGGCGATGCGCATCAGCCGCAACCCGCGCGGCTCATGCGTGCGGCGTCAGGTCCCCCACACATGGGAGACGCGCACGAAACCTGTTTGCCCGTCGCGATGGCGCACCTTGATCCAGCCGTCGGCGGCTTGCTCGGCTACTTCCAGCAGCACCTGCTTGTACGCCTCGAAGACGAGGGGCGCCTGGGCGCTGGGTGATGCGCGCACATCGGCGAGCGGCACGGTCACCAGCACCGTGTGGCGCTCGCCGAACGACTTGTTCTCGACCCATGCGACTTCGCCGTTAGCGTCGCGCACCTTGGTCCAGTTGTCGAGCTTCACCAGCACCTCGAAGGGATACAGGCGCGTGGCGACGAACAGGCGGTCGGCGCGAGTGGAAGGCGCGTCGTAGAGGATCGCGGCGCGCTCGCCGAGGCAGCGGAATTCCGCCGCGAACGCAGGCGTCGCGACAAGCGCGATCGCGGCCAGCAGCGCTGCCGGGCGCATCACGCTCAGTGCGACGTGGGCGTGATGATCTGCGGCGCCGCGGCCGACGCCGGCTGCGGGTCGCGCTGCGACTGGTAGATCGCCTCGAAGTTGACGGGGCTCAGGACGACCGGCGGGAAGCCCGCGCGCACCACGGTGTCGGAGATCACCTCGCGCACGTACGGGAAGAGGATGTTGGGGCACGCGATGCCGAGCACCGCTTCCATCTCCTGGGCCGGGATGTTGCGTGCCACGAAGATGCCGGCTTGCGCCGCTTCCACCAGGAAGAGGGTCTTCTCGCCGACCTTCGCGGTCACGGTCACCGTCAACACCGTCTGGTAGACACCGTCCTCGACGCCGGTGGAATTGTGGTGGAGCTGGATGTCGACCTGCGGCGCCTCGCGCTCGAGGAAGATCTGCGGCGCGTTGGGGATCTCGAGGGACAGGTCCTTCACGTAGACCTTCTCGATGGAGAAGAGGGGCTGGTTGTTGTTCTGGGCATCGCTCATGAAGCTTCCTTGTGGGGAGTGCGTGAAGTAAAAACGTTGCGGCGCGCCCTACGGGGCGGCCAGGAGGGGGTCGAGCCCGCCGGCGCGGTCGAGCGCGGCGAGGTCGTCGTAGCCGCCCACGTGGCGCTCGCCCACGTAGATTTGCGGCACGGTGCGCCGCCCGGTGCGCTCCATCATTTCCTGGCGGCGCTGCGGCTCTAGGTCGACGCGGACCTTCTCGATCTCGGCGATGCCCTTGGCCTTGAGGAGCCTTTCGGCCATCAGGCAGAAGGGGCACACGCCGGTGGAATACATCATGACTTTTGCCACGGAACCCTTTCGCTATTTCTCGAGCGGCAGGCTGGCCTGCTGCCACGCCGCGAGGCCGCCGCGCAATGTGTACACGGTGGTGAAACCCGCTTGCTTCAACACGCGACAAGCCGCCGCGGCGCGCGTTCCGCTCTTGCAGGTGACCAGCACCGGCTTCGCCTTGAACTTGGCGATCTCGGCGACACGGCCGGTGAGATCGCGCACCGGGATATTGCGCGCCTTGGGGAGGTGGCCCCCGGCGAATTCCTTCTCGTCGCGGATGTCGAGCACCAGCATGCCGCCCTGGTTCATGAGGCGCGTGGCGTCCAGGGTGCCGATGTCCTGGCCGCCGCCCATGCCCGCCACCTTCGAAAGCTCGGGCCACACCAGCATCGTCCCGCTCGCGAGGAAGAGCGCGACCAAGGCCAGGTTGTTCATGACGAATTCACCCACTGGTTTTCCGCCCGGCAAAAGGGACAATTTTACCCCATTGCCCAC
>DATLEL010000172.1:0-5818 GCA_035525255.1 Usitatibacter sp. | reverse complement strand
TCGGGAACTCCGCACGCTTCCTCGACCTTGTCGGGGGTCCACTTGGCCATGACGTCGGCCTTGACCTTGTCCATCCCGTACACGCGGTCGGTGATGTACTGCTGGTCTTCCCAGCCGTTCTTGAAGATGTGGTACAGCATGCCGAAGAGCAGCGCCACGTCGGAGCCGGAACGGAAGCGGATGTACTGGTCGGCCTTGGCCGCCGTGCGCGTGAAGCGCGGGTCGGCGACGATCATCTTGGCGCCCGTCTCCTTCGCGTGCAGCGCATGCAGCATCGACACGGGGTGCGCTTCGGCGGCGTTGGAGCCGATGAAGAACATGCACTTGGTGTTTTGCAGGTCGTTGTACGAGTTCGTCATCGCGCCGTAGCCCCAGGTGTTGGCAACGCCGGCGACGGTGGTGGAGTGGCAGATGCGCGCCTGGTGGTCCATGTTGTTGCTGCCGAACATGGACACGAACTTGCGGAACATCTGCGACTGCTCGTTGTTGTGCTTCGACGAGCCGATCCAGAAGACGGCATCCGGGCCGCTCTCCTTGCGGATCTGCAGCAGCTTGTCGCCGATCTCGTTGATCGCCTGGTCCCAGCTGATGCGGCGGTACTTGCCGTCCACCAGCTTCATCGGGTACTTGAGGCGGTGCGAGTGCTCGGTCATGCCGTGCTCGCGGATGCTCGCGCCCTTGGCGCAGTGCGCTCCCATGTTGATGGGCGAGTCGAACACCGGCTCGTGGCGCACCCAGACGCCGTTCTCCACCACGGCGTCGATGGCGCAACCCACCGAGCAGTGCGTGCACACCGTGCGCTTCACCTCGACCTTGCCGGCCTTGGCCGTCGCCTGCGCGCGGGCCTCGCCCACCATGTTCAGCGGCAGCTGGCTCGCGAAGGCGGCGGCGCCCGCGGCGAGGCCGGACCCCTTCAGGAAAGTGCGTCGATCGACGGTCTTCGCGGCGAGCGCGGAAGAGGCGCGCGCGAGCGGGTTGACGGATTGGACTTGTCCCTCGGATTTGCGCGTGAGCAGCATGGCGTGGCTCCTCAGACTTCGGTGGTCTTGTAGTACTTAAGGATGTGCTCGGAGGCGTGGTAGCCGCTCGGCTGCGCGTCCGTGGTCGAGCCTTCGGCCTTCTCCACGGGCTTGCGCGCCACGGTGAGGCCTGCAGCGGCACCGGCGGTGCCGAGGCTGGCAGCCAGGAGGAAGTTGCGGCGATTGTTGGGCTTGGCGGTTTTCATCAGGGCCTCCGGTGTTGTGACTGCAATCAGTCCAGCTGGAACGATTCGGATTCGAGCGCCGTGAAGGCCGCGGCGAGCGCGGCGACATGGCGATAGTAGTTCGCTTCGGGTGCGCTTCCAACCGCGGCCAGGAAGCGTGCGGCCGACGGCTCGACGTAACCTGCATAGAAGCGGCGCTGCTCGGCGAGCGTCGCGGGCGAGCGCCCCGCCCCTCCCGCCACCAGGATGCGCATCACATCGAAGAGCGCGGCGAAATGATCCTCGGGCTCGGTCACCTGGTCGGGGCGGGCGAGACCGAGCGCCGCCATGTCGGTCTGCAGGCGGACGCGCGGGTGCTCGGAGGCCGCGGCCGCGTAGAAACCGGCGTAGATCGAAACGCGTGCCTTGCCCACTCCCCCGAAGAGCAGCTCGTACTCTTCCGCGGCAGCGTCGGCATCCATCGCGGACGACGCATCCACCAGCCGCTGCCACGCGGTCGCGAGCCGGGCATCGCCATCCGCGGGCAAAGCCGGCGCTGAAGCAACATTGGCAAGGAGCGCATTGTCCGGAGGCGAGTGCAGCAACCGCGCGATGAGCGCATAGAAGTCCGCGCGCGCGGTTTCCTCCGGCGGCAGCGCCCGGTGCACCGCGACGCGGGCGGCTTCGGCGACGCTCACGAATCCGCCCCCAGGTTGAGGATCGACATCTCCTTCTTCGACGCCATCATGTCCACCACGCGGCAATCGGCGCACATCTGCAGGCGCTTGAGTGCATCCGCGCCGGCGAACATCGAATGGCCCGCGAGGCGTCCCAGCATCGCGTCCACCATGAGCTTGGTGCCGAAGGGCTTCTGGCAGGAGATGCAATGGAACGGTTGCGTTTCGTTCACGACCCGCGCCTCGCGCACCGCCGGCGTGAGCAGCAACCGCGGCGCCAGCGTAATGGCGCCCTCGGGGCACGTGTTCTCGCAGAGGCCGCACTGCACGCAATTGCGCTCGAGGAACTTGAGCAGCGGCACATCGACGCCATCCATCAGCGCCGACTCAGGGCACGCGCCCACGCACGCCATGCACATGGTGCATTTGTCACGGTCGACGCGGACTTCACCAAACGGCGCGCCCGCGGGCAGCGCGATCTCATCGACCTTGTGCGGGGCGTGCTTCATCAGGTGCTCCACCGCGAATTCGATTGCGGTGCGCTTGTCGTTGCCGAGCAGGAACGTCGCTGCGACGGGCACGCCCTGCGCCGGCGCAAGCGCCGCGAATCCCGCGTGCAATGCGCCGGCATCGGCGGCCTGCAGCAGCTCGAAGTGCCGGCCTTCGTATCCGAGCCCCGCCAGTACTGCCTGGCCGATGGCCATCTGCTCGCGCAGTGCGGTCACATACTCGGTGTCTTCGGTGCCGGTGCACAGCACCACCACCTGGGACGCGCCGAATGCGATCGCCGGCAACAGGAGGTCGAGCCCGATGGCGGCCACGTGCCAGGTCTCCAGCGGCAGCGCACGCGCCGGGAGCCCGGGCCCGCTGGACGCGGCATCGGCGAGAAGCCGCGGCGCATCGACGCCATTGTGAAAAACAATGGCCGCATCGGCTCCGCCGGCATAGCGATACGTCGAGAGCACCTGCTTCAGCTGCGTTCCGCGATCCGCGATACGCGGGTACTGGTAGCTCATGGCGCCGGAAGGACAAACGGTCGCGCACGCGCCACAGCCCATGCACAGGTGCGGATCCACCTTTACATGGTCGCCGTCGGCGGAGATGGCGCCCGTCGAGCAGATGTCGATGCACGCGTTGCAGCCTTGCACCTCGGAGCGGCTATGGGCGCAGATGCTCTCGCGATAGCCGAAAAACCTGGGCTTTTCGAACTCGCCCACGGCATCGCGCAAGTCAGCCAGCGTGCCCTGCAGGAACGCGTCATCATCCGGCGCGCGGAAATAACCCTGCGGCGGATGGCGCATCGTGAAGAACGGTTGCCGCGAAAAATCGAGCACCAGGTCGAATTTTGCGGGCTTCGCGCCATCGGCCACGACACCATCGGAAGTGCGCAGCCCCGCGACGGTGGCGGTGAAATCGCCGAGGAACCCCTGCAGCGATTCGATCGTCCCCGTCCAGGTCGCGTAACCCGGTGCGGACGCAGAATCCGTATCGAGCAGGGTCACCTGCAGGCGCGCCGAAAGCTCCGCGGCGGCGCGCCGTGCGCGTTCACGCTGCAAGCCCGCGATGACCAGCACGTTGCCCCGCGATTGATAGGTAACGCGCGCCACCGGATCGGGCGGTGCCAGGTTGAATAGCGATGCGAGGGCCGCGATCTTCGGGCCGCACTGCTCGGGCTCGGAAGACCAGCCCCAGCTTTCCAGCATAAGCGGGTCGCCCCGGAGCTCGATCCCGGCTGCGCGATCCAGGCCGCGTGTGGGCGCGGTGACTTCAGGTGCTACGGCCATGCTGTCGACGTTTCCGCTCGATTGCATCGCGGAAGCGCTCCTCTGGTTTTAGTACCCCGCCTCGGGGGCCTCGGCTGTTTCGCCTTGTTTTGGTGCAGTCTATACCAGAACAAATGTGAATCACTCACCCGTGCGGGAAGGCAATACTTCAACCGGAAGGAGGGAATCGGGCGATTCGGTTTCCGTTGCCGAAAGTACGTCGCCGGCGACCGGCGGATCCAGTTTTTCGGCTTGCTCGACTGCGGCCGCGCGCCTCGCCTCCGCCTCGGCGGCCTCCTTTTGCTCCTGCTCGCGCCGCGCGAAGACGTCTCCCAGGC
This sequence comes from Usitatibacter sp., assembly GCA_035525255.1. Lineage (GTDB taxonomy): Bacteria > Pseudomonadota > Gammaproteobacteria > Burkholderiales > Usitatibacteraceae > Usitatibacter. The sequence continues at coordinate 1,857 of DATLEL010000172.1, read as the reverse complement.
TCGATACCTGGGTCATCTTCTCCAGCCAGCCTGCGGGCAGCGGGTCCGGCTGGGAATAGTCGGCTATATACGTATCGAGGCCATCCATCACGTTGAACTGCGGATCCTGGAAGAGCGTCTTCAATGCCTGGCGCCGCGTGCCCGGATCGACTTCCGCCTTCATGAAGGGGGCGAAATCCGATTCGGGGGTGAGGGATTCGACCGGGGGGAGCGGCGCCGGCGGGGGTGATTCCGGGGCGGGCACCGGCGCGGCTTCCGCGGCAGGCGGCGGCATCGGCGACTGTTCAGTCGATTGCCGCGCCTCCCTTTTAAGGCGGGACCACCGCGACAGGAAGGGATCGTCGCTCACGACTTGTTCGCCTCGCGCAGCACGCCTTCCTTGCCCTCGAAGGAGCGCGGCTTGCGGCGCTTCTTCACCTCGGGGCGGTAGTTGTCCTCGACCCATTGCCCCATCCAGGCGGCGAGCTCGGGCCAGGCCACGACGCGCTCCACCTTCTCGCCGCCGTCCATCCAGCGCGCGGCCTCGTTGTAGGAAAGCGTTGCCTGGAACGGGTACATGTCGCCCGTGGCCTCGTCCAGGCGCACGGAAACGAAAACGCTGGGCGCCTCGCTGGAGGCATTGAGGTAATAACCCTCGGCCTCGTCGGCGAACAGGGTGACGTCGAAGCCCGGGTACAGCTGCTGGAGGGCGGAAGCATGCTGCATGATGGTGCGCGGCTCGCCGCCCACGTCGGGGATCACCCCCACGACGCTCCAGCGGTGGTTTTCCCAGCGGCTCTCGATGCTCTCGCGCTCGAGGATCACGGCGATTTTTCGGGTCGGTCGTTCAATCATCCGATCACTATACAATTCATTCCATGGCAAGAACGGTCATCCCCGTCAATGAGTTGCGCGGCCCGCTGGCGATTCCCGTGGGTGGCGCCGTCCTGGGCGCGGGCCCCGTCACGGACCCGCGCGCCCGCGCCCTGCGCGACCTGCGAATCTCGGTGACCGACCGCTGCAATTTCCGCTGCGTCTACTGCATGCCGCGCGAGGTGTTCGATGCCGATTATCAATTCCTGCCCCACGGCGAGCTGCTGAGCTTCGAGGAGATCGTGCGCCTCGCACGGGTCTTCCACGGACTCGGCACCGAAAAGATCCGTCTCACCGGCGGCGAGCCGCTGTTGCGCCGCGGCATCGATCGCCTCGTGGGCATGCTGCGCGAAGCGCTGCCGGGCGTGGACCTCACGCTCACCACCAACGGATCCGCACTGAAGTCGCAGGCCGCGGCGCTCAAGGCGGCCGGGCTCGATCGCATCACGGTGAGCCTCGACTCGCTCGACGAGGCCACTTTCCAGCGAATGAACGACGCCGACTTTCCGGTGGCGAAAGTGCTGGAAGGCATTGAAGCCGCCGCGCGCGCGGGTTTGGCGCCCATCAAGATCAACATGGTGGTGAAGCGCGGCGTGAACGACACCGAGGTGGTGGACATGGCGCGGCATTTCCGCGGCAGCGGCCACGTGGTGCGCTTCATCGAGTTCATGGACGTGGGCTCCACCAACGGCTGGCGCATGGACGACGTGATTCCGTCCGCGGAAATCATCCGCCGCATCGGCGCGCGCTTCCCGCTGGCGCCCATCGACGCGCAGTACGCCGGCGAAGTGGCGAACCGCTGGCGCTACCTCGACGGCCAGGGCGAGATCGGCGTGATCTCGTCGGTGACGGAAGCGTTCTGCTCCACCTGTACACGCGCGCGGCTTTCCACGGACGGCCAGCTCTACACCTGCCTCTTCGCGCAGCGCGGCTACGATCTCAAGGCCCTAGTGCGGAGCGGCGAAGACGACGCCGCATTGCGTGACGCAGTGGCCGCCATCTGGC
>DATLEL010000127.1:0-2083 GCA_035525255.1 Usitatibacter sp. | reverse complement strand
GGAGAGCAAGAACTTCGAGAGCCTGCCGATCCGCACGCGGCTCACCGAGGAGGAAGTAGCGCGTTTCGCGGTGAACCGCTTCCGCTTCCCGGGCTTCGAGATCAAGGCGCGGCTCTTCCGCTCCTATCCCCAGGGCGCGGTCGCCTCCCACGCCATCGGCTACATCGGCCGCATCAACGACGCCGACGTGAAGCGCATCGACGAGGCGAGCCTCACCACCAACTACAAGGGCACCGACCACATCGGCAAGCTGGGCATCGAGGGCGCGTACGAGAAGGAGCTGCACGGGGTCACCGGCTCGGAGCAGGTGGAGATCGACGCCGGCGGTCGCGCCATCCGCGCGCTCTCCCGCAGCGAGCCCATCTCCGGCAACAACCTGGTGGTGACGCTGGACCTCGCGTTGCAGCGCGTGGCCGAGGAAGCCTTCGGCGAGTTCCGCGGCGCATTGGTGGCGCTCGACCCCAAGACGGGCGAAGTGCTGGCGCTGGTCTCCAAGCCGGGGTTCGATCCCAACCTCTTCGTGGATGGCATCGACCCGCAGAACTGGGACCTGCTCAACAACTCCCCGGACAAGCCGCTCAACAACCGCGCGCTGCGCGGCCAGTACCCGCCCGGCTCCACCATCAAGCCCTTCATGGCGCTGGCGGCCCTCGAATACAAGAAGCGCAGCCCCGAGTACAGCATCCCCGACCCGGGCTACTTCACCCTCGCCGGGGTCGCGCACCGCTACCGCGACTGGAAGAAGGAAGGCCACGGCTCGGTGAACATGCACAAGTCCATCGTGATCTCGTGCGACACCTACTACTACGGCCTCGCGGTCGAGCTCGGCATCGACGCGATCCACGCCCACCTGTCGAAGTTCGGCTTCGGCGCCAAGACCGGCATCGACATCGAGGGCGAGCTGCAGGGCATCGCGCCATCGCAGGAATGGAAGCAGGCGCGCTTCAAGCAGAAGTGGTTCACCGGCGACACGGTGAGCGTGGGCATCGGCCAGGGCTACATGCTGGCGACCCCGCTGCAGCTCGCGGCGGCCACCGCCACCATCGCCAACGGCGGCGTGCCGGTGCACCCGCGGCTATTGAAAGCGGTGCAGGACGCGCGCACGCAGGACATCCGCTCCATGCTTCCCCGGCTGAACGAGCCCGTGGCGGTGAAGCCGGAGCACATCGCGCTGGTGCGCGCGGCGATGGTCGACGTCGCGCGCCCGGGCGGCACGGCATCCCAGGCGTTCGCCAACGCGGGCTACCCCGTCGCCGCCAAGACCGGCACGGCGCAGGTGGTCGGCATGAAGCAGAACGAGAAGTACGACGAGAAGCGCGTACGCGAGGAGCATCGCGACCACGCGCTCTTCGTCGCGTTCGCGCCGGCCGACGATCCGAAGCTCGCGCTCGCGATCCTGGTGGAGAACGGCGGCCACGGCGGCTCCACGGCGGGTCCCGTCGCCAGGGCGGTGTTCGACTACCACCTGCTGAAGAAGAAGGCGGTGGTGAAGATCAAGGTCGAGGACTCGGCCGAGAATGATTAGCCGCGCATTCGAATTCCTCGCCCGCCGCATCGACGGCCCGCTGATGGCGGCACTCGCGCTCACGCTCGCGCTCGGGATCACGGTGGTTTATTCGGCTTCCGGCGGCGGCGCGCCGGACCGCTTGATCGGCCAGGGGCGCAACCTCGCGGTGGCCTTCGTGGCACTCTGGATCTTCGCGCACATCCATCCGCAGCTGCTGATGCGCCTGGCGCTCCCGGTATACATCGTCGGGCTGTCGCTCCTCGTCGGCGTTGCGCTGTTCGGCGAGATCCGCAACGGCGCGCGCCGCTGGCTCCACCTCGGCGTGACGGTGGTGCAGCCTTCGGAGGTGATGAAGATCGCGGTGCCCCTGGTGCTCGCCTGGTACTTCCACCGGCGCGAGGAAGGGCTGCGAGTGCGCGATTTCTTCATCGCCGCCGTGATCCTCGTGCTCCCGGTCGGGCTCATCGTCCGGCAACCCGACCTGGGAACGGCGCTCCTCATCTTCGCCTCGGGCTTCTTCGTGATCTTCCTCGCCGGGCTGTCGTGGAAGGTCATGATCTCGATGGCGGTGGCGGG
>DATLEL010000122.1:0-11739 GCA_035525255.1 Usitatibacter sp. | reverse complement strand
GTCGTCTCGCGCCTCAGGCCTGTTTTGTCCGCCTATTCACGGGACATCGTCCACACCGGTCCGGTCGGCACGGCGCAGGTGGCCAAGGCGGCGAATAACATGATCATGTGGTCCTGCCTCATCGCGAACCACGAGGCGCTGGCACTTGCCCAGGGCTACGGCATGGATCCGGAGGCGTTGCGCCAGGCGCTGCTGATGTCGAGCGCGGACAACTCCGTGCTGCGCAAGTGGCGCGAGAACACGATGGCCTGGGCGGAGGACGACATGGAGATCGTCCAGGCGATGGCGGCGGCCAAGGGCATCGGCCTGCCGCAGGCAGGGCTGAACCGCGAGATCTGCAGGACCCTGAAGCCGAAGCGCTTCCAACTCGACGAATACGGCAAGTAGGAGGTCACGATGGGCAAGATGGAAGTACCGAAGAACACACAGGACGTGTCGACGCCGGAGCAGCAGGCCACGACCGAGTCGCACTATCACAGCAAGAAGGATCGCATCTTCGTCCGCGGCATCGCCGGCCAGTACAGCCTGAAGGACGAGCTGAAGCGCCTGCGCGACATGCCGCGCGTGCGCCGCGCGGCGGACCTCAAGTTCCGCGACGGCCCGCAGACCTACAGCCGCCACTACGTCGAGCCCAAGGACGGCATCACCCAGACCTTCCACCTGCACCTGGAGGAGTACGGCCCGGGCGGCCGTAGCCAGAAGCACGGCCACGTGAACGAGGCCGCCTTCTACATCCTCGACGGCGAAGGCTACGAGGTGCACGACGGCATCCGCTACGACTGGAAGGCGGGCGATGTCGCGATCGTGCACAACAACTGCGTGCACCAGCACTTCAACGCGAGCCAGACCAAGCCCGCGCGCGCGCTGGTGATCAAGACCAAGCCCATGTACATGTTCATGAACATGCTGTTCCAGCACCAGGTGGAACCGCGCCCGACCACTCCCGCCGCCGGCGGCGAGGGTTTCGCCGCGCGCGAGGGCGAGACCGACTACAACCACGATTCCGAATAGACAGAAGGAGCGAGACCATGGCCTGGGGCGAATCCAAGACCTGGAAGAAGGGCACTGCCAACCAAGCGCTGTACCAGGCGCTGCTGGACGACGCGGCGGCGATGCCGGCGCGCAACGCCAAGCGCAAGAAGGTGGTGCATCCCGAGGACATGCCGTGGGAGCTGTCGCGCCACGGGCTCCTCAAGCACCTCATGAACGAGGGCATGAATACCCGCATGGAAACCGTCGACGCTTACATGCTGATCATTCCGCCGGGCAGCAAGTCGGGAAGGCACCGCCAGCTCGCGGAGGAGTGCCTCTACGTCGTCGAGGGACGCGGCTACGACATCCACGTGGACTACGACGTCGAGATCACCGACACCTACCACTGGTCGCCGCAGAAGGAAGAGAAGCGCTACGAGTGGGAGGCGGGGGACGTGATCTACATCCCGCCCAATACCGCGAGCCAGCATTTCAATGCGGATCCCGAGCGGCCGGTGCGCCTCATCTCAGCGGTGAACCGCATCTTCAAGGCGGCGGGACTGAACGACCTGGAGCAGCTGGAAGACGCGCCGGAGTACCGCCCCGGAGTCACGGTCACGCCGGCGATGGTCGAGGATTTCCTCAAGGGGCGCATCAAGGTCACAGCGTAGGAAGGGTCACCATGTCCGCGAACGAACTGAAATCCGCCACCGTTTCCGATGAGATGGCGAAGAAATTCGCCACCGAGAAGGAGACCCCGTACACCCGCTGGGTGAAGTCCGAGGGCCTCGAGATCGAGAGCGCCATCTACCAGGTCAACCTGCACACGCTCGAGCTGAAGCCCTGGGCGCGGCGCGGCGGCAAGGGCGTGTTCCTCAACCACGACGCATCACGTACCTCGAACGATGCGTATGTCTGCGAGATCCCGCCGGGCAAGCAGCTGGCGCCCCAACGGCAGCTTTTCGAAGAGATGGTCTACGTGCTCGACGGCCGCGGCTCCACCACTGTGTGGAACGACGCCGGCGTGAAGATCACCTTCGAGTGGAAGGCGGGCGCGATCTTCGCGATCCCGCTCAACACCACGCACCAGCACTTCAACGCCTCCGGCAAGGATGCCGCCCGCTTCGTCTCGGTGACTAACGCGCCGGCCATCATCAACGCGTTCGGCGACCTGGACTTCGTCTTCAACACCCGCTACGACTTCAAGGAGCGCTTCAGCGGCGAGCCCGACTACTTCGCCAACAAGGGCGAGCAGAAGGGACTCCTGCTGGACACCAACTTCGTCGCCGATGCCATCAACCTGCCGCTCATCGCCGCCAAGGAGCGGGGGGCCGGCGGGGGGCACATCCGTTTCAACATGGCCAAGGGCTCGATGAACAGCCATATTTCGCAATTTCCCGTGGGCACCTACAAGAAAGCCCATGCCCACGGCCCGGGCGCCTACGTGATCGTGATGAGCGGCGAGGGCTTCAGCCTGATGTGGCCCGAGGGGGAGAGGCCGCGCCGCTACGAATGGCGCGAGGGCACCCTCATCACCCCGCCCAACATGTGGTTCCACCAGCATTTCAACACCGGCGTCACCCCGGCTCGCTACCTCGCGTTCAAGCAGGAAGGCGTCGCCATCCGCAATGCCCAAGGGGTGCCGAAGGCCTGGATCAGCAAGCGCCTGGGAGGCGACCAGATCGATTACGCGGATGAGTCCCAGGAGGTCCGGCAGATGTTCGCCGAGGCCCTGGCCAAGCATGGGCTCAAGTCGCGAATGGACGAGGCCTACCAGGCGGAGTTGGCGGAATTGCCGCCGAAGGTCTCGCAGGCCGCCTGACGTTGTATTTTTGAGACGGGTGTTGCCCGTTTTGCTTGACGGAAAGAGGACCTCAAACTACCCTAGTTGCGGCTCGTTCCATTTTACAGATTATCGTTCCGCATCAAGGAACAACACAATAAAACGGAGGGACGGAGAATGCAGAAGAAAACGCTGGTAGTGGCCATCGGGGCCGCTTTGATGGTCCCGGGTTTGGCACTGGCGCAGAAGGGTGGCGGCAAGGGCGACAAGGCGGAGCCCGATTCGGTTGTCGAGCTGTATGGCAAGGTCTATCCGGAGCTGGTGTTCCCGTCTTCCAGCGGCGCCACTGCGGCGGGCAGGGCTACGTGCACGATCTGTCTTCCGGCCGAGGGCGAGAATGCGGTCATCAAGAAGGTGGAGATGGAGTCCTCCAATTCGCGCTTCGGCGTCCGCGGCCACGAGCGCATCGGCAAGGACCTGAAGGCCATCTTCCAGCTCGAGACGCAGTTCCTGCTCGACCAGAACAACACCGGCTTCGCGCAGCGCGACTCCTTCGTGGGCGTCGCCCACAAGGCGTTCGGCACCGTGAAGCTGGGGCGGATGGACACGCCCTTCAAGGAATACGGCGACGATCTCTCGTTCCTCGGCGTTTCCAGCGGCAACTTCACCTCCACGAGCAACGTGTATCGCCACATCGGCATGGGCGGGCAGAACAACGCCGCACGCTTCCACGAGCGTCGCGTGAACGCGATCCAGTACGAGTCGCCGGACATCGGGCCGGTGGATTTCAAGATCCAGTGGTCCACCAACGAAGCGAAAACGCGCATTGTCGATACCGCGGGCAACGTCACGGAGCGCGACCCCCACGTGCTGTCGATGGGAGGCAAGCTGGAGCTCGGGGCGTTCGAGCTGCTTCTCGGCCACGAGATCCATTACGACCTGTTCGGCATATCCACGAACGTGCCCTCGGCGATGCGCAACAACGGCGCCACCTCCACCGCGCACTCGAAGGACAAGGCGACCGAGGTCGCGCTCAAGTTCAAGACCGGCATCCACACGTTCGAGATCGACGCGAACGAGAAGAAGTATCGCGAGACCGGCACCACTACCACCGGCCGCATCAGCTCGTACAAGAACAACGCGTACATGTTCCTGTGGGAAGCGCGCTGGTCTCCGACCTGGCGCACGGCATTCCAGTACATCCGGGCCACGCGCGGAGAGTGCACGCGCGTGAACGCCGTCTGCAACACGGACGGCCTCGAGGGCGAGCAGATCGGCCTCGGCTTCGCTTACCACTTCAGCCGCCGCACCTATCTCTTCGTGATGGGGACGCTGCTCAAGAACGGATATTCCGCGAGCTTCAACAACAGCAACCAGCAGGAGATCGCGCCCGGCGAGGACATGCGCCAGATCGCGGTGGGACTCCACACCAACTGGTGACATCGATGCAGTAGGCGCCTCCACGAGGGCGCCCGCAGGTGCAGGCCGCAAGACAAGCGGGCGCTCCGGCGCCCGTTTTTTCTTAGCGCCGACGACTAGATCCAAGGAGCGAAAGACATGAACCAACCCCCCCGGCCGGGGCGCAGGGCCTTCGCGCTGGCGGCCCTTGCGGTCGCCGCCGGTCCCGGCCTGCTGCGAGCCCAGCAGCGCGCCGTGGCGGCGTCGCCGCATCGCGCTCTGTACATGTACCAGGGCGCCGATCGCGCGGCGAAGCTCGCGGACGAGGCGAAGAAGCAGCGCGAAGTGGTGATGTACACCTCGCTCAACCTCAAGGATTCGGTGCCGCTCGCCGAGGCGTTCGAGAAGAAGACCGGGCTCAAGCTTTCGTTGTGGCGGGCGAGCAGCGAAAAGGTGCTGCAGCGCGCGATCACGGAGGCGCGCGCCGGGCGGTTCGCCTGCGACATCCTCGAGACCAACGGCCCCGAGATGGAGGCGCTCTACCGGGAGCAGCTGCTGGAGGAGTTCTACTCTCCCCATTTCACCGACCTGCCCGCGGCGGCGTTTCCCAAGCACCGCCACTACGTGGCAACCCGCTTCAACTTCTTCACCATCGGCTACAACACCAACCTGGTGAAGCCGGAGGAAGTGCCCAATTCGTACGAGGACCTTGTGCACCCGCGGTGGGCCGGGCGCGTTGGACTGGAAGGCAGCGACGTCGACTGGTTCGGTGCCATCGTGAAGTCCATGGGCGAGGAGAAGGGATTGGCGTTCTTCCGCAAGCTCGCCGAGGCGCGGCCGCAGATCCGCACCGGCCACACGTTGATGGCCGAGCTGGTCGCTTCGGGCGAGATCCCGCTCGCCGCCACCCTCTACAACCACAACGTCGAGCGGCTCACGGTGAAGGGCGCCCCGATCAAGTGGAAGGCGATCACCCCGACGTTCGGCCGCCCCAACGCGATCGGCGTGGCCAAGCGCGCGCCGCATCCCCATGCGGCGATGGTCTTCGTGGATTTCATGCTGTCCCGGGACGGTCAAACCATCCTCAAGGAGCGCAACCGCGTGCCCGCGAGCCTGTCCGTGGATACCCACCTCAACAAATTCCCCTTCCAGATGATCGATCCGGTGATCACGCTGGACGAGAACGACCGCTGGGAGAAGCTCTGGTCGGAGCTGTTCCTCAAGGGGAAGAAAATCGAGAAGGAAAACGACTGATGAACCGACGCAACGCACTCATCGCCGCCCTGGCGGCGGCATTCACCCTCACCGCATTCGCGCAGGGCAAGGGCCCGTCCGTCGCGGACGTGTCCGCCATCTCCGGCGCCGAGCGCGAGAAGAAGCTGGTCGACGGGGCCAAGAAGGAGGGCGAGCTCAACATCTACACCTCCGCGCAGTCCGACGACATGGGCGCGCTGGTGCAGGCTTTCGAGAAGAAGTACGGCATCAAGGTGAACGTGTGGCGCTCCTCCAGCGAGAAGGTACTGCAGCGCGCGGTGCAGGAGGCGCGCGGCAACAAGCACACCATGGACGTGGCCGAGACCAACGGCCCCGAGCTGGAAGCGATGTCGCGCGAGAAGATCGTGCAGGCGGTCAAGTCGCCGTACCTCGCCGACCTCATCGCCCCGGCCATCCGCCCGCACGGCGAATGGGTCGGCACGCGCCTCAACGTCTTCGTGCAGGCCTACAACACCAAGCTCGTCAAGAAGGAAGACCTGCCGAAGACGTGGGAAGACCTGGCCAACCCGAAGTGGAAGGACAAGCTCGGCATCGAGCAGGAGGACTCCGACTGGCTCGCCGGCCAGTATGCCGAGCTGGGCGAGGCGCGCGCGCAGAAAGTGTTCAAGGACATCGTCAGCGCCAATGGGGTTTCGGTGCGCAAGGGCCATACGCTGCTGACCCAGCTGGTGGTGTCGGGCGAGATCCCGCTCGCGCTCACGGTGTACAACTACAAGGCGGAGCAGCTGAAGCAGAAGGGCGCGCCCATCGACTGGTTCCACATCGGCCCGGCGATCGCGCGTCCCAACGGCATCGCCGTCGCCAAGGCGGCGCCGCATCCGCATGCCGCGGTGCTGTTCTTCGACTTCGAGCTGAGCCCCGAGGGCCAGAAGATCCTCGCCGGGCGCGATTTCGTGCCGACGAACAAGAAGGTGGACACGCCGCTCAACAAGATCCCGATGAAGTTCGTCGACGCGCGCGTGGCGCTCGACGAGTTCCAGAAGTGGGAGAAGCTCTACGAGCAGCTCTTCACCCGCCCGGCGAAGTAACGAAAGGAATCACGTGGCCAAGGAATCCCACTACAGCAGCAAGAAGGACCGTGTCTTCGTGCGCGGCATCGCGGGGAAGTACAGCCTGACCGACGAGCTGAAGCGGCTGCGCGCCGCACCCCGCGTGATCAAGGGCAAGGACCTGCTGTTCAACGACGGCCCGCAGTCCTTCAGCAAGCACTTCATCGAGCCCGAGGATGGCCTCACGCAGACGCTGCACGTGCACCTCGAGGAGTACGCGCCCGGCGGAAGGACGCAGAAGCACGGCCACGTGAACGAGGCCGCGTTCTACATCCTCGACGGCAAGGGCTACGAGATCCACGACGGCATCCGCTACGACTGGAATGCCGGCGACGTCGCGATCGTGCACATGAACTGCGTCCACCAGCACTTCAACTCCGACCCGGTGAAACCGGCGCGCGCGCTGGTGCTGAAGCCCAAGCCGATGCTGATGTTCATGAACATGCTGTTCCAGAAGTCGGTGATCCCGCGCCCGACCGAGCCCACCCCCGAAGGGCGCGGTTTCGTGCCCCGCCATTTCGAGGAAGACCTCAACCACCCCAAGTGAGGCCCGCATGAGAATCACGAACATCGTGGCCGTGCTGGCCGCCGCCGCATCGCTGCACGCTTTCGGCCAGGCGAACGTGGAGGCTGCGAAGAAGGAGGGCACGCTCACGCTCTACACCACCATCGCGGAGAAGGACCTGCCGGCGATCGTGGGCCCGTTCGAGAAGAAGTACGGCATCAAGGTGAACGTGTGGCGTGCCGGCACCGACAAGGTGCTGCAGCGCACGGTGACCGAGTACCAGGCGAAGAAATACGATGTCGACGCGGTGCATTTCGGAGCGCCGGAGATGGAGGCGCTCACGCGCGAGAAAGTCCTCGCGCCGGTGAATTCCCCGGTGCACAAGGACCTCGCTCCCGGCTCGGTGCCGGCCCACAAATCGTGGGCCGCCACCATCCTCTCGGTGTGGGTGCAGGCGTACAACACCAACCTCATCAGGAAGGAAGACCTGCCGAAGACGTACAAGGACCTGGCCGACCCGAAATGGAAGGGCAAGCTCGGCATCGAGGCGAAGAACGACGACTGGTTCGCGACCGTGGTGCACCTGATGGGCAGCGAGCAGCAGGGCCTCAAGTTCTTCCAGGACCTGGTCGCCACCAACGGCATCTCGCCGCGCCAGGGCCACACCCTCCTCAACAACATGGTGGTGTCCGGCGAAGTGCCGATGGCGCTAACCGTCTACAACTACATGCCGGAGCAGGCGAAGAAGAAGGGGGCGCCGATCGAATGGTTCGCGCTCGAGCCGGCCATCGCGCGTGCCAACGCGGTGGGCGTGACGCGCCACGCGCCGCATCCCAACGCCGCCCTGCTGTTCTACGAGTACCTGCTCGGCCCCGACGGGCAGAACGCCATGGTGAGCGTGGATTACGTGCCCACGAACACCAAGGTCGCCTCGCCGCTGAAGGGCGTGAAGATCATCCAGACGGATCCGGTGCGCTCCCTCGACGAGCAGGCGAAGTGGAGCAAACTGTACGAGGACACCGTGTTGAAGAAGGCGGGCCGCTAGCTTGAACGCAACGACGGCGCCCTCGGAGGCGCCGGACAAATCCTTCCGGGAAGTCTGGCTGATCACCATCGGCCACGCGCTCACCCATTGGTACCCCGCGACGTTCTACCTGCTGCTGCCGATCATCGGCAGGGAGCTGGGCCTCTCTTATAGCCAGATCGGCCTCATCATGACGTGCCAGTACGTGGCAGGGGCCATCGCCAACGTTCCCGGCGGAATATTGGTGGATACCGTCGGCCGCAAGGGCCTGCTCATGGCCCTGTCGCTCTTCTGGGTGGGCTTTCCCTACCTGCTGATGGGCTTCAGCCACGGCTATCTCATGCTGCTCGCGTGCATTTCGCTGGTCGGCTTCGGCAACAGCTTGTGGCACCCGACGGCCATCCCGACCCTCGCGCGGCGCTTTCCCGAGAGGAAGGGCTTCGTGCTGTCGCTGCACGGCATGGGCGGCAACGTGGGCGATGCGCTCGCGCCGCTCGCGGCGGGGGCGCTGCTCGCGTACCTCACCTGGCGTGAAGTCGTGATACTCAACGTGATCCCCGGCCTGGTGATGTCCGTCCTGCTGCTGGTGCTGCTTGGCTCGATGCGCGTGGGCTCGCGCGCCAAGGACAAGGCCGACGCCGAGGGAAGGGTGCAGACCCTCGCCGACTATTTCAGGGGCGTGCCCGCGCTTTTCCGCAACCGCTCGCTGGTGTTCCTCACCGCCAGCTCGGCGTTCCGCTCCATGACGCAGAACGCGCTGCTCACGTTCCTTCCGGTCTACCTTGCCTACGAGATGGGCTACTCGCCATTCTGGGTGGGCGCGGGGATGTTCGCGCTGCAGGCGGCGGGATTCGCAGCGTCGCCCATCGCGGGCCACCTCTCCGACACCATGGGCCGGCGCAGCGTCATGATGACCAGCATGCTGATGACCGCCGTGGTGCTGGTGTTCATGGCGTTCGCGGGCAAGTCGCACGCGTTCATCTTCTTCATCGCCGTGCTGGGCTTCTTCCTCTACGCCATCCGCCCGGTGCTGCAAGCCTGGCTGCTGGAGAGCACGCCGAAGAACATGGGCGGCACCAGCATCGGCATCCTGTTCGGCGCGCAGTCGCTGGGCGCCTCGGTGGCGCCCCTGATCGGCGGGATCATCGCCGACCGCTACGGGCTGATCACCACCTTCTGGTTCCTCGCGGGCACCATCGTCGTCGCGAACCTGTTCATCTTCGCCATGCCGAAAGACGCGGCCAAGACCGCGTGACGTTGCGCCGCTGGCTGAAGAGCACTTCCAATCGCACCTTCATCGTGTGGCCCCTCGCGCTTCTCGCGGCCGAGGCGCTGCTGCAGGGCGGGATGCCCGTGGTCGATTGGCGGGCGCTGCCGCTGCTCGCCTGGGGCTACCTGCAATATCGCTGGGTCGGCGTGTTCCGCACGCGGCTGGGCGGCGGCGGGCCGGGGGTGTCGGTCCCTCCCGACCGCATCGTCGACCACGGCCCCTATCGCTGGGTGCGCAATCCCATGTACCTGGGGCATCTCATCTTCCTCGCGGGCCTGGCACTCCTGCTGCATTCCTGGCTCGGCGCGGCGCTGTTCGCGTTCCACGTGCCCTGGTTCCATGCGCGCGTGCGCGAGGATGAGCGCCACCTGGAGTCGCTCTTCGGCGATTCGTACCGGGACTATTGCCGGCGCGTGAAGCGCTGGATTCCCCACCTGCTGTGATCCCCGCCGCGTACCTGGGCGACGTCCTCACGTTGCTCTCGAGCCTGTGCTTCGCGGTCTCCAACATCACTGTCGCGCGCGGCGCGCGTCCCGGGGCCGAGGACAACGGCGCCTTCGTGTCGCTGCTCATCACCACGGCCATCGCGGGCCTCTGCTGGCTCGTCCTCGGCGTGGCGCGCGGTTTCGAGCCGGTGACCGCGCGCGCGCTGGCCTGGTTCGCCGCCGCCGGCGTGCTCACCGCGTTCGTGGGCCGCGTATTCTTCTACGCCTCGATCGAGAAGCTGGGCGCGATGCGCTCCTCGACGATGAAGCGCCTGATCCCCTTCTTCGCGGTGTCGCTCGGCGTGGGCGTGCTGGGAGAGCCCGTGACCGGGGGCATGCTCGCGGGCATGGCGCTCATCGTGGCGAGCTTCGGCTTCCTGCTGGCCGGCGCCCGCGGGGGGCGCTCTGCGGGGCCGGCGAGGGAACGCGGGCTCAACTCGGGCTACGTGTACGGACCCATTTCCGCGCTGGGCTACGCGAGCGGCTACCTGCTTCGCAAGATGGGGCTCGCCGACGCGCACGACGCGCTGCTGGGCGCGGCGGTGGGCTGCCTCGTGGGTGCGCTCATGTTCGTGGCGGCGGCGGCGTTCCGCGACAGCTACGCGCGCGCCGTGCGCGCCACCTTCGAGCGCGCGAGCCCGTGGCTGCTCACCGCCGGCGTGATGAGCTCGATGGGACAGATCTTCTACTTCGCCGCGCTGAACCAGAACCCCATGTCGCGCGTGGCGCTGGTGTCCTCGGTGGAGGTGTTCATCACGCTCTTCCTGGGGGCCGTGTTCCTGCGCAGGAGCGAATCGGTGACGCCGGCGCTGGTGGTCGCGGCGCTGCTGGGCTTCGCCGGCACCGCGGCGGTGATCGGCTTCTAGGGCTGGGAGAGGAAAGTCGCGACCACCGCGCCGAAGTCCCTCGGCTGCTCCACGGCCGACAGGTGCGCGGCGCCGGGAAGCACCTGCAGCCGCGCGCCGGGAATGGCGCGGGCGATCACCTCCGACATGGCGGGAGGGGTGCCCACGTCGGCGCCGCCCGCGATCACCAGCGTGCGCGCGCGGATGCGCGGCAGCGACGAGGTGTAGTCGAGCGCCGCGATGGCGTCGCAGCATCCCAGGTAGCCCTCTACCGGCGTCTGCAGGAAGCGATCCATGAAGCGGGTGACGGAATCGGCGCGCTGGCGGCGGTAGTTGTCGGAGAAGTAGCGCTGTGCCACCGCGTCGCGGATCGCGGCAAGGCCGCCTTCCTCGACCAGCTTCGCGCGCGCTTCCCACGTGCCCCGGCCCTCGGGGCCATAGGAGCTCGTGGTGTTGGCGAGCACCATGCGGCCAAGGCGATCGCCGTGGGCGAGGGCGAACGCCTGGCCCACCATGCCGCCCATGGAGAGTCCCACCCAGTGCGCCTTGCGGATGCCGAGCTGGTCGAGCAGTGCGATGGCGTCGCCCGCCATCGCTTCCAGCGTATACGGCCGGGGCGGCACCGGGCTCGCGCCGTGGCCGCGCGCGTCGAGGGTCACCACCCGGAAGCGCGGGGCAAGCGACGAGGCGAGGTCGTCCCACATCCGGTGGTCGCAGCCGATGGCGTGCGCGAGCAGCACCGCCTCGCCGCTGCCGCCGCTGTCGCGATGCCACAGCGGCACCGCTTCCACCTCGCGCACGGCGCTCATTTCGGGGCCCGCGCGCGCTTGGCCGCGGGATCGAGCGCCGCGATCACCTCGCGCGCCTCCTTGAAGGCGGTATTCGCCGCCGGTACGCCGCAGTAGATGGTGGATTGCAACAACACCTCCTTCAGGTCGTCCTGCGTGAGGTCGCCCGACTGCAGCGCCGCGCGCACGTGCAGCTGGAACTCTTCCCAGCGGCCGAGCGCCACCATCTGCGCGATCACGATCATGCGCCGTACCTCGTGGGACAGGCCCGGGCGATTCCAGATCTCGTCCCAGGCGTAGCGCGTGATGAGCTCCTGGAACTCCTCGTTGAACGAGGTCTTGCCG
>DATLEL010000118.1:0-6721 GCA_035525255.1 Usitatibacter sp. | reverse complement strand
GGCGAGCTGACCAAGGGGGGCGTCTGCCTGACCCTCTTCGAAGTCCAGGACACGCAGAAGCTGCAGGCCGAGGTTTTCGGCCACCATGGCCTGGTGAAGACGGGCGAGCTCGCGGTGGGGGATACCGTCGCGTCACAGGTCGACATGGACAAGCGTGCGCGCACCGTGCGCCACCATTCCGCGACCCACCTCATGCACAAGGCGCTGCGCGAAGTGCTCGGCCCCCACGTGCAGCAGAAGGGCTCGCTGGTGGACGAGGACAAGACGCGCTTCGACTTCAGCCACAACGCGCCCATGACCGCGGACGAGATCCGCCGCGTCGAGGCGCTGGTGAACGCCGAGGTTCTCAAGAACGAAGACACGCAGGCCCGCACCATGCACATCGACGATGCGCAGAAGCTGGGCGCGATGATGCTTTTCGGTGAGAAGTACGGCGACGAGGTGCGCGTGCTCGATATCGGCGGCTCGCGCGAGCTCTGCGGCGGCACGCACGTTCGGCGCACCGGCGACATCGGCCTCTTTCGCATCGTGAGCGAGGGCGGCGTGGCGGCGGGCATCCGACGCGTGGAAGCCGTGGCCGGGACGGTGGCGCTCGCGCTCGCGCAGCAGGAGTCGGATCGATTGAAGCGTGTCGCCGAGACGCTCAAGGCGCAGCCGGCCGAGATCGAGGCGCGGCTGGTACAGGTGATCGACGCGGTGAAGGTGCTGGAGCGTGAAGTCGCGCGGCTCAAGGCCAAGGCTGCCGCGAGCCACGGTGACGACCTCGCGGGATCCGCGGTCGACGTGAAGGGCGTGAAGGTCCTCGCCGCGCGGCTCGAAGGCGCCGACGTGAAGACTTTGCGCGACACCATGGACCAGCTGAAGGGCAAGCTGAAGAGCAGCGCCATCGTCCTCGCCGCCTCGGAGGGCGAGAAGGTGAGCCTCATCGCCGGCGTGACCCAGGACCTCATCGCGCGGGTCAAGGCGGGAGACCTGGTGAACTTCGTGGCGCTGCAGGTGGGCGGCAAGGGCGGCGGCCGCCCCGACATGGCGCAAGCCGGCGGCACCGACTCCAAGGCGCTGCCCAAGGCGCTCGCCTCGGTGCAGGACTGGGTGGCCGAGCGCCTGTAGTCGTTTGAGCCTCGAGACATTCAGCTTCTGCCCGCGCTGCGGCAAGCCCCTGGCCGCGCGTCCCATCACGGACATCGAAGGGATCGTCTCGACGCGCACCGCGTGCGAAGAAGCCTGCGGCTTCATCCAGTGGAAGAACCCGGTGCCCGTCGTGGGCGCGCTGGTGGAGCACGAGGGCGAGATCGTTCTCGCGCGCAACCAGGCATGGCCGGAGGGATGGTTCGCGCTGGTGACCGGTTACCTCGAGGCCAACGAGGATCCGCGGGAGGGCGTCGCCCGCGAGGTGAAGGAGGAGTTGGGACTCGAAGTCGAGCGCTCCGAGCTGATCGGCAACTACATCTTCGAGCGCAAGAACGAAGTGGTGATGTGCTATCACGTGGTCGCGACGGGGCGCATCGCGCTCGGCCGCGAGCTGGCCGAGGTTCGCCGCCACCAGCCCGCCGAGCTGCGGCCCTGGCGCCGCGCCACCGGCCTCGCCGTCGCCGACTGGATGCGCGCGCGCGGTCTCGAAGTTCGTTGGGACGAGCGCGCGGCGCTCAAGTCCGAGCCCACGCGCACATGAGCGCCGCAGCGGGACGCATCGCCGATTTCCTGCGCGTGGCGGGCCTCGAGTCGCTCATGGGCCGCGTCGCCGAGGTCGAGCTCGCCGTGCGCGACCTCATGGAAGCCATGGGCGAGAAGGTCGCCGTGGGCGATGGCGCCACCCTCTACTCCTACCAGGTGCCGATGATGACCGAGGACGGTACCTGCTCGATCGTGAACGAGCTTGCGCCGGTGCCCTACGACCTGTCGGTGATCCTGGGCGGCAGGAGCGAGCAGACCACGCGCCGCCTGGCGCTCCTCGAGCGCCTCGTGGAGCGAGCGCAGGAGACGACCGGCGCCGACTGGATCGGCATCTACCAACGCCGCACCAATCCGGCGGGGCTGGCGGTGCTGGTGAAGGTCGCGTACGTAGGGCGGCCCAGCCGCGCCGAATTTCCGCTCACCCAGGAGTTCGCCGAGCGCAGCACCAACAGCACCGTGGGCCTCACCGGGCGCGCCACGGTGATCGACGACGTCGGCAAGCACGTCGAAGCCGGCGGCGGCTTCTACGTATGCGACGACGGGGTCCAGTCGGAGGCGTGCGTGCCGATCCTCGACGAGCGGCGCCAGGTGGTGGGTATCGTGGACGCCGAGGCGATGCCGCGCGGCTTCTTCGGTACGGAGCGCCTCGCCGTGGTGGCGGCACTCGCCATCGTGGCCGCTGCCGTGCTGCCGTGACCCTCGCGGTCGAGATCCGCGGGCTCACCAAGCGCTTCGGCGGCCAGGCCGCCGTCGACAACCTGGACCTCGCGATTCCGTGCGGCGAATTCCACGCCCTCCTGGGGCCGAACGGGGCGGGCAAGACCACGACCCTTCGGGTGCTTGCGGGCCTCGCGCGCGCGGATGCCGGCTCGGCGTGCGTGATGGGACACGATGTGGCCCGCGACCCGATCGCCGCCAAGCGCGTGCTCGCGTTCCTGCCCGACGATCCGATGCTCTACGGCAAGCTGAAGCCCCTCGAGTACCTCGAGTTCGTGGCGGGGCTGTGGGGCATCGAAGCAGGCGTCGCCGGGGAGCGTGCCGAGGCGCTGCTGCAGGTGCTCGGCCTCGAGGAAAAGCGCGGCGAGCGCATCGACGGCTTCTCGCGCGGCATGCGCCAGAAGCTTGCGCTCGCGGGCGCCTTGATCCACGACCCGGCGGTGATGATCCTCGACGAGCCCCTCACGGGGCTCGATGCCGCCGCGGCGCGCCAGGTCAAGGACCTGCTGGTCGCGCGGGTGCGCGCGGGCTGCACCGTGATCCTCACGACGCATATCCTCGAGATCGCCGAGCGCCTGGCGGAGCGCATCAGCATCATCGTGCGCGGCCGCATCGTGGCCCAGGGCACGCTCGCCGAGCTGCGCGCCCGCAATGGCGCGGGCGAATCGCTCGAGGACATCTTCCTCGGCCTCACCGGCGCCGCCCCGGGGCATGCCGCGGCTTAAGCCGCCGTCGTGGCCCTGGCTCCTCGCCCAGGAGGCGCGCCTCCTGTGGCGCAGCGGCGGCATCGGCTCCTGGATGATGGCCGCGATCACGCTGCTGTTCTTCGCCGCCGTGCACCTCGCGGGCTGGCTGCTGCTGCGACAGCACTCGCCGCAGCAGTGGCCGCGCGCGGCGCCCGGGGCGGCGATCCTCATCACCCTGTTCACCGTGCTGCTGGTGCTGGCCGCGGCGTTCGCGCTGGCGGTGCGCGCGCTCTTCGAGCGCCGCGACCTGGAGCTGCTCATCTCCGCGCCGGTGCCGACGGTCAACGTGTTCGCGGTGCGCGGGCTGGGCGTCGCGGTCTCGAGCGTGGCGGCAGTCGCGATCTTCGTGCTGCCGATCGCGAACATGGGGCCGTTCGTCGGCAAGTGGTGGACGCTCGCCGCCTATCCCGCGCTGCTTTCCATCGGGCTCCTGTGCGCCGCCGCGGCTTTCGCGGGCACCCTGCTACTGGTGCGCTGGTTGGGCGTCGCGCGTGCGCGCATCGTGGCACAGCTCACGGGCGCCTTCCTCGGGGCGGCGCTGGTGCTCGCGATGCAGCTCGAGGCTTTCCTGCCGCGCAACGTGCGCGCCGGCATCGCGGCCTGGGCGCGGTCGGATGCCGCGATGGGGTGGATCGGCGCGGACAGCCCGCTGCTCCTGCCGGCACGCGCCATGGTGGGAGAGCCGTGGCCGCTCGCGGCGCTGGTAGCGCTGGGAGTCGCGGCGTTCGCGGCGGTGGTACGCGCGACCTCGGCGGGCTTCGTGCGCGCCGTGCAGGATGCCCCGATCGCAGCAGCCGGGCGCAGCCGTGACCGCGGCGGGCGCGCTCGTCCCTTCCGACACGGCCTCGCGCGCGTGGTGATCGCCAAGGAGCTGACCCTCATCGCGCGCGATCCGTCGCTCTTCGGCAAGGCGCTGCTGCAGGTGATCTACCTGGTGCCGCTCTTCCTGGTGCTCGCGCGGGGATCGCAGGCGCCGGAGCTCATGGCGCCGGCGTTGATCCTCCTCGCCTCCGGCATCGCCGGGGTGCTCGCGTGGATCAGCGTGAGCGGCGAGGAAGCACCGCAGCTGCTGGGCTCGGCGCCCGTTTCCCTGGAGCGCCTGCGCTGGCTCAAGGTGGGTGCCAGCCTGCTCCCGGTGGCCGCGCTCGTGCTGCCTTTCCTCGCCTGGTACGCGTACCACTCGCCGCCGATGGCCCTGGTGGTCGCGCTCTTCCTCGCCGCGGCTCTCGCCGGCAGCGCGTTCGTCCACGTATGGTCGACGCCGCTCGGGGCCACGCGCGACTTCAAGCAGCGAGCGCGCCAGAATGTGTTCCTGCGCATCGCGGACAACCTCTCCAGCCTCGGCTGGGCAGCGGCGTGCTACTTGGCGCTGCAGGGCTGGTGGTTCGCTGTGGCGGGGGTGGTGCTGGGGCTGCTCGCGCCCGCGTGCGCCTGGGCTGCGGGCCGACGGCGGCTCGACTGAGGCGCGCGTCAGTCGAAGTCGGTCAGCACCGCCGCGGCCCACAGCGCCGGAATGAAGACGCGCGCCAGCCGCGAGGCATTGACGAAGGCCTTCTTGCCGTCGCGCCACCGGCGCTGCGCGCTGGGGTTTTCGAGGGCCTCCAGCAGCGCGTAGTTCATGTCCAGCGGCGTCGCGTCCAGGCCCGCGTCGCGCATGCCGTGCTGGGCCACCGTCACGATCACCTGCGCGTTGTGCGACACCAACGGGTGTGCCGGGCTCTCGATCGAATCGTCGTCGGGCGCCGCGTGGGAGCCCAGGCAAGTCGCGAGGTTGGTGGAGTGGAAGCGCCGGCACTGCGCCGGCCGCGCCTCGTAGGCGCTGCAGGCACCGTCGTCCCCGAGCAGCGCGCAGGGGAGGTTGGCGCGCTTGCGGCCCTCCAGCCCCAGCTCGCGAGTGCGCGCGGCGTTCGCGCGCAGGCGCTCGATCACGGCGGCCAGCCGCGCGGCGTCGAAGCTCCTGCGCAGCCAGGCCGCCAGCGCGAAGCCTTCCGGCGGAAGGATCTCCACCTGCATGTGGCAGCAATAGCCGCAGCCGCGCTTGCAGGCCACCTCCACCGCGTGGCCCTTGATGCTTTCCGCGATCACCTCGTCGACCTTGCGATGGAAGCGCACCACGGCTTGCGGCAGCGCCTGGGCGTCGCGCGCATCGGCGAGCGCGCGGCGGGCTTCCGCGAGGGTATCGGCGGTAGCGCTCATTGCTTCGCCGGGTTTTTCACGGTCGAGCCTTCGGCATCATGTCGGTGATGGACCCCTCCACCATCTCGGCGGTGAAGAACACCGTCTCCGAGAGCGTCGGGTGCGCATGGATGGTGAGGCCGATGTCTTCCGCGTCGGCGCCCATCTCGAGCGCGAGCACGGTCTCCGCGATGAGCTCGCCCGCGTTCACGCCGACGATGCCGGCGCCGAGGATGCGCCGCGTGCCCTTCTCGTAGATCACCTTGGTGAGGCCTTCCTCGCGGCCCATGCCCAGCGCGCGCCCGCTGGCCGCCCACGGGAATACGGCCTTCTCGTATTCGACGCCCTGTGCCTTGGCCTCCGGCTCCGAGAGCCCCATCCAGGCCACCTCGGGATCGGTGTAGGCCACGCTCGGAATGGTGCGCGCCTCCCAGGCGTGGTGGCTCATGCCGGCGATGACTTCCGCGGCGAGCTTGGCCTCGTGGGTCGCCTTGTGGGCGAGCATCGGCTCGCCGACGATGTCGCCGATCGCGAAGATGTGCGGCACGTTGGTGCGCATCTGGCGGTCGACTGGAATCCAGCCGCGCTCGTTCACCGTGACGCCCGCCTTGTCGGCGCCGATGTTCGCGCCGTTCGGGCGGCGGCCGACGGCGAGCAGCACGCGGTCGTAGACCTCGGGCGCGGGCGCTTCCCCTCCCGCGGCGCTCTCGAAGTGCGCCTTGAGGCCCACCGAGGTGGACTCCAGCCGCGCGACCTTGGTCTTGAGCAGGATCTTCTCGTAGCGTTTCTCGATGCGCCGCGCGAGGGGCTTCACGATGTCGGGGTCGGCGCCCGGGATGAGGCGGTCCATGAACTCCACCACCGTCACCCTGGAGCCGAGGGCGTCGTACACGGTCGCCATCTCGAGGCCGATGATGCCGCCGCCGATGATGAGCAGGCGCTTCGGCACATCCTCCAGCTCGAGCGCGCCGGTGGAATCGATGAGGCGCGGGTCGTCGTAGGGAAACCCGGGGATGCGCGCCGACTGCGAGCCGGCGGCGATGATGCAGTGGTCGAACGAAACCACCTTGCGGCCTTCCTTCGTTTCCACTTCCAGCGTCTGCGGCGAGGCGAAGCGCCCCTGGCCCTCGACCACCGTCACCTTGCGCGCCTTGGCGAGGCCCGCCAGCCCCTTGGTGAGCTTGCCGACCACGCCTTCCTTGAATTTACGCAGCCCCGCGATGTCGATCTTCGGCTTGCCGAACTCCACGCCGAAATGCGGCCCGTCCTCGGCATCCGCGATCACCTTGGCCGCATGCAGCAACGCCTTGGAGGGAATGCAACCCACGTTGAGGCACACGCCGCCGAGCGACGCGTAGCGCTCCACCAGCACCACCTTCTTGCCGAGGTCGGCGGCGCGGAACGCCGCG
>DATLEL010000116.1:0-3287 GCA_035525255.1 Usitatibacter sp. | reverse complement strand
GTGCCGGTCGATGCGTTCCTCTTCGGCGGGCGGCGCTCGAGCACCATCCCCCTGGTGACCGAGGCGAAGAGCTGGAGCGACGGCGTGTACATGGCGGCCACGCTCGGCTCCGAGACCACGGCTGCGATCGTCGGCCAGGTGGGCGTGGTGCGCCGCGATCCCTTTGCGATGCTCGCTTTCTGCGGCTACAACGTCGTGGACTACTTCGCGCATTGGCTGAAGCTGGGAGAGAAGATCAAGTCGGCGCCGAAGATCTATCTCGTCAACTGGTTCCGCAAGGACGCCAGCGGCAAGTTCCTCTGGCCGGGCTACGGCGAGAACATGCGCGTGCTCAAGTGGATCGTCGAGCGCGTCGAAGGCAAGGCCGGCGCCAGGTCGACGCCACTCGGCAACGTGCCGGAGCAGCTCGACATGCACGGGCTCGAATCCTTCAGCGCGGACAAGTTCGCCGCCGCCACGGCGATCGACAAGAAGCAGTGGCATGACGAGATGCAGCTCCACGCCGAGATGCTCGAAGGCACGATGGGCGGGCGCGTGCCGCCGCCGATCATGCGGCGCTTCGAGCAGCTGAAGGGCGAGTTCACCTGACGCAGTGCAGCACCGCGCGGCTCGTCGTCCTGTGCGCCATGTTTTTGGTCGCCGGATGCGCATCCCTTCCGCCGGGTGACGCCGCTCCTGCACGCCCGTCCGTCTCGATTCCTCTCGAAATCCTGAAGCCCGATGGCGCGGGTCCCTTTCCCGCCGTCGTATTGCTGCACGACTGCAGCGGGTTGGGACCGCGATCGAGCGGCGCGCCGCGGCGCTGGGCGCGTGAGCTCCTCGCGCGCCGATACGTCGTCGCGATTCCCGACAGCTTCTCGACCCGCGGCTTTGCCGGCGGCGTGTGCACCGAGGCGTCTCCAACTCGCGCGGAAGTCGGCCCGTTCCGCCGCGTGCGCGACGCGTACGAAACACTGGACCACTTGCGCACTTTGCCCTATGTCGACGGCAGCCGCGTGGGCGTGATGGGCGGATCCCACGGTGGGTCCTCGACGCTCGTGACCCTCGCGGCGAGCAACAACGTGGTCTCGAAGCGCGTTGCACCGGGCTTCAAGGCGGGTGTGGCGCTCTATCCTGCGTGCGCGATAGGTAATCCGCGATTCACCACCAGCTACCAACCCGTGGCGCCGTTGCTGATCCTAACCGGCGAACTGGACGACTGGACTCCGGCGCAGCCATGCCGGGAGCTCGCGGCCGCGGCCGATCCAACGCGCGGCAAGGTCACCCTCAAGGTCTACCCCGGCGCGCACCACTCGTTCGACAGCAGCGCGCCGCTGCGCTTCAACCCGAACCGCAACAACGTCAATGCCACCGGGGGACGTGGCGCGACCACGGCAGGCAACGCCGAGGCGTGGGCCGACAGCATCCGCGAGGTCACTGCGTTCTTCGCGCGCGAGCTGGGGAGCAGGTAACCGTGCCATCGCTGCGCGAAGAGATCGAGCAGGCGTTTGCCGATGTACGGGTAACCGACGACCTGCGCTCGCTGGTGGTATCCCTCAAGACGATGGAAGCCGCGGAGTTCAAATCACGGCTGCCCGCATTCATGCTCGCTTCCCTCGACGACCCGGTTGAGGGCGATCCGATTCCGGCCATCATCATCAGCGAGATTCCGAAGCGTGCCGCGCAAATGCGCGCGCTCACGCCGGCCCAGCGCCGCATCCTGGCGAAGTACGTGGCCAGCATGGCCGGCGATCACGAACTGATGAAGGGCCACCTGCTCAAGGCATTGAACGAGCTCAAACCAGGAGGATGAAGGAAGAAATGTCCAAAGTCCGCGTTGCCGCCTTCGCTGTCTCCCTGGACGGCTATGGCGCCGGTCCGAACCAGGACCTGCAGAATCCCCTCGGCGTGGGTGGTCCCGAGCTGATGCAGTGGTTTTTTCCGACGCGCTTCTTCCGCGAGATGCACGGCCAGGGAGGCGGCGGCGGCGAAACCGGCGTCGACAATTCCATGGCCGAGAAGAGCTTCGAGGGCGTCGGCGCCTGGATCCTCGGGCGCAACATGTTCGGACCGATTCGCGGGCCGTGGCGCGACGACGAATGGAAAGGCTGGTGGGGGGACGAGCCGCCTTATCACATGCCCGTATTCGTGCTGACGCACCATGCGCGCGCGCCCATCGCGATGAAGGGGGGCACCGAGTTTCGCTTCGTGACCGAAGGCATCCATGCCGCGCTCGCGCAGGCGAAAGCCGCGGCCGGGGGAAAGGATGTCCGCGTAGGCGGCGGCCCCTCCACCGTGCGCCAGTACTTGCGCGCCGGCTTGATCGACGAGATGCACCTCGCGGTGAGTCCGGTGGTGCTCGGCGCGGGGGAGCACCTCTGGAATGGACTGAACATGCGCATCCTCGGCTACGAAGCACAGGAGCAGGTTGCCGGCGAGCGCGCCACCCACGTCATCGTGCGCAGGAAGAAATCCTAAGCCGTCATCCGCCCCACGAGCCGTCGCACCCACGGCGCAACCAGGGTCACCGTCGGAAACGCCACGGGCCAGGTGGTCAGGCAGCTCCTGAGCCATTGCCACGCGAATCCTTGCTGGATGCCCTGGTTCACCGCGAGGACCACCGCGGACACGATGGCGACCATGACAGCGGAGAGGAGCGCACCGAAGAGGATCGGTGCAAAACGAAGGGGAACGCGCATTTTCATTGTCCTTGGAGGTACGAGAAGTGGGTGAGCCAGCCCGCGGCGTAGAGCCCGAAGGCGAACACGGTGTGCGTGACGAGGCTCTGTACGCGCGCGGCAGCTGGGCGCGGCGTGCGGCTCGCGAAGAACCCGGCGCCCATGCCCGGCTGCATCAGGAGGAAGGGGGCGAGCACCGTGCCGATGCCGATGACCAGCGCGGGCCCGAGTGTCGGATGCCGCACCCAATCGAGGCTCCAGATGGCGAGCAATGCGGCAGCGAATGCGATGCCGGTGGCGTAGTGCGCGATCCAGCCGGTGAGGCGCTCGCCCTTCACGGCCGGCGTGGCGGCGATGCGCTCATGGCGAAAGCGCCCGCGCGGCATGTAGGCGAGCCATCGGCCCACCAGGCCGTAGTCGGGCGGTGCAATGCCCAGCAGCCTTTTTCGCGCGAACGTCCAGGCATCCATGACCGCGGTCGCGCCGACGCCGGTCATGATCGAACACAGCAGGTAGTCCATCGTCGTCTCCGTCGCTTGCCGTTCCATGGCAGATGAGCGACAGTGCCACTTCAAGTGGACTTGAGGTCAAGGGGCATGGAAAACCTGGATATCGCCGAGCTCGCCAGCC
>DATLEL010000107.1:0-12374 GCA_035525255.1 Usitatibacter sp. | reverse complement strand
GGGAGGGGGCCGGGGGGAGGGTCGGACCCTTCGCCTTCGCCGGCTTGCGCGCCGGCGGTACCAGGTGCTCGGGCTTGACCAGCAACTCCGGCGGTACCTCCGCACCGGGGCGCGGCCGGCGGCGCGAGCGCGTCTCCTGCGGCTGCGGCGTCTCGTGGCGCTGGATGCGCGGCGAGGCGCCCTTGGTCCGGCGACGCAGCATCAGCGTGCTGTCCAGCCGCCGTCCACGGACATCGAGGCCCCGTTGACCTGCGCCGCCTCTTCCGAAGCGAGGAACGACGCCATCGCGGCGATCTGCTCCACGGTGACGAATTCCTTCGTCGGCTGCGGTGCCAGGATGTAATCCTTGGTGGCACGTTCCTGGGTGATGCGGTGCTGCATCGCCAGGTCGTCGATCTGCTTCTGCACCAGCGGCGTCAGCACGAAGCCCGGGCAGATGGCATTCACGCGAATGCCGCGCTCGGCGTTCTCCAAAGCCGCGGTCTTGGTGAAGCCGACGACGCCATGCTTGGCTGCGACATAGGCGCTCTTGTTGGGCGAAGCCACCAGGCCATGGGCCGACGCAATGTTGATCACGCGTCCCCAGCCGCGCTTCTGCATGCCCGGCAACGCCGCGCGCGTGGCGAGGAACACCGAAGTGAGGTTGATTGCGATGACCCAGTCCCATTTTTCCGGCGGGAACGCATCGACCGGCGCCACGTGCTGCACACCCGCGTTGTTGACCAGGATGTCCACCGCGCCGAATTCGCGCTCCGCGGTCGCGACCAGGTCCGCGATCTCGGCGGGCTTCGTCATGTCCGCACCGTGGTAGCGGGACTTGACGCCGTTCTTCTCCAGGCTCGCGCGCAGGATCTCGATCTCGCGAGCGTCGCCGAAGCCGTTCAGCATCACGTTCGCCCCTTCGCGCGCGAACCGCTCGGCGATGGCGCGGCCGATGCCGCTGGTCGAGCCCGTCACTACCGCGGATCTGCCCGCGAGCTGCCTGTTGTTCATGTTGTCCCTGCCCTTCGAGAGCCGCGAAAGCGTTGCTATTGTCCGACCGGCTGGCCGGCCTTGTCCGGGATCACGGACGCCGGGCGCAGCATTTCCAGGTGCAGGATTCCGTCCTCGTCGTACGGCGCCGACGCCGTGACGAAGCCGAAATCCTCGTAGAACTTCGCGAGCCGGGCCTGCGCGCCGATGCGCACCGCCTTGCCGGGCCATAGCCGCTCCGCGTGCTTCAGCGCCTCCCGCATCAGCTCGCGTCCCATCCCGCTGCCGCGAATCGGCGGCAGCGTGACCACGCGGCCGATGGACGCCTCAGCAAATTTGATGCCGGGCGGAATGAGCCGGGCATAGGCGACGAGCGCCTGATCGTCACCCCGGGCGCCGCTGCGCGGCAATGGCCCGGGGCCCATTCCCAGTCCCATCAAGTGCCACGAATCGAGATCCGCCCCGTCCACGTCCTGGAAAGCGCACGCCTGCTCGACCACGAACACCGCGGCGCGTGCCTGCAGGATGTCGTGCAGCTCGCGAGGCGTGAGCTCCGCGAACGGCACGCACCGCCACGAGATCACACCGCGGCTTTCGGCGATGCGACCTTTGCGAGGTGCAGCCACGTCTCCACCACGGTGTCCGGATTGAGGGACATGGACTCGATGCCCTCCTCCATCAGCCATTCGGCGAGGTCGGGGTAGTCGCTGGGACCCTGGCCGCAGATGCCGACGTACTTGTTCGCCTTGCGGCAGGCCTGGATCGCGAGGTGCAGCATGCGCTTCACCGCCGGGTCGCGCTCGTCGAACGCCTCCATCACCAGGCCCGAATCGCGGTCGAGCGCGAGAGTGAGCTGCGTCATGTCGTTGGAGCCGATGGAGAAGCCGTCGAAGTGCTTGAGGAACTCGTCGGCGAGGATCGCGTTGGACGGGATCTCGCACATCATCACGATGCGCAGCCCGTTCCTGCCGCGCTCGAGCCCGTTCTCCCGCAGGATCGCCAGCACCTGCTCCGCTTCCTTCAGCGTGCGCACGAAGGGGACCATCAGCTCCACGTTGGTGAGGCCCATCACGTCGCGCACCTTGCGCATCGCCTCGCACTCGAGGTCGAAGCAGTCGCGGAACGATTTCGCGATGTAGCGCGAGGCGCCGCGGAACCCCAGCATCGGGTTCTCTTCGGTGGGCTCGTACTTGGCGCCGCCGATGAGATTGCGGTACTCGTTGGACTTGAAGTCGGACATGCGCACGATCACCTTCTTCGGCCAGAAAGCCGCGGCGATGGTGGCGACACCCTCGACGATCTTCTCGACGTAGAAGCGCTCCGGGTTCTCGTAGCCGCGCGATTGCTTCGCCACCTGCGACCTCAGGTCCGGCGAGAGCTGGTCGAACTCGAGGCACGCCTTGGGGTGGATGCCGATCATGTTGGAGATGATGAACTCGAGGCGCGCGAGGCCCACGCCGTCGTTGGGCAGCTGGCAGAAATCGAACGCGAGCTGCGGGTTGCCGACGTTCATCGCGATCTTCACCGGGATCTCGGGCATCTTGTCGAGCTTGAGCTCCACCGCCTCGAAATCCATCTTGCCGCCGTAGATATAGCCGGTGTCGCCCTCGGCGCAGGACACCGTCACTTCGGCGCCCTCCTCCAGGCGGTCGGTCGCGTCCTCGCAGCCCACCACGGCGGGCACGCCCAGCTCGCGCGCGATGATCGCCGCGTGGCACGTGCGCCCGCCGCGATTGGTCACGATCGCCGAGGCGCGCTTCATCACCGGCTCCCAGTTGGGATCGGTCATGTCGGTCACCAGCACGTCGCCGTCCTGCACGCGGGCGATCTCGGACACGTCCTCGATCACGCGCACGCGACCCTGTCCGATCTTCGAGCCGATGGCGCGGCCGCTCGACAGCACCTCGCCGCGCTTGCCGATGCGATAGCGCGTGAGCGTGTCGCGGCGCTTCTCCTGGCTCTTCACCGTCTCGGGGCGCGCCTGCAGGATGTAGAGCTTGCCGTCGCCGCCGTCGCGCCCCCACTCGATGTCCATGGGACGGCCGTAGTGCTTCTCGATCGCCATGGCATAGCGCGCGAGCTCCTCCACGTCGGCATCCGAGAGCGAGAAGCGCTCGCGCTCCTTCGCCTCCACCTCGACTTCGCGCACCGACTTGCCCGCCTGCGCGGAGTTGGCGAACACCATCTTGATCGCCTTGGTGCCGAGGCCGCGGCGCAGGATCGCGGGCTTGCCCGCGGCGAGGCACATCTTCGAGACGTAGAACTCATCCGGGTTGACCGCGCCCTGCACCACCATCTCGCCGAGGCCATAGCTGGACGTGATGAACACGACTTCGCGGAATCCCGATTCGGTGTCCATGGTGAACATCACGCCCGCGGCCCCGGTGTCGCTGCGCACCATGCGCTGCACGGCGGCGGAGATCGACACCTCGGCGTGGGTGAAGCCCTTGTGGACGCGATAGGCGATGGCGCGGTCGTTGTAGAGCGAGGCGTAGACGCGGCGTACCGCATCGAGCACGTTGTCGATACCGCTGATGTTGAGATAGGTCTCCTGCTGCCCCGCGAACGAGGCATCGGGCAGGTCTTCGGCGGTGGCCGACGAGCGAACAGCGAAGCTCGCATCCGAACCTGCGGAAACGCGCGCGTATTCGTCGCGGATCTGCCGCTCGAGCTCCGGCGGCAGCGGGGCGCTCTCGAGCCACCCGCGGATTTCCTTGCCGGCGCGCGCGAGCTGGGTCACGTCCTCGACGTCCAGCCCCTTCATGCGATCGGCGACGCGCTGCGCAAGCCCGCCGTGCGCGAGGAAATCATCGAAAGCCTGCGCCGTGGTGGCGAAGCCGCCCGGCACGCGCACGCCGGTCGCCGCGAGCTGGCTGATCAGCTCGCCGAGCGAGGCGTTCTTGCCGCCGACGCGCGCCACGTCGGCCATGCGCAGGGATTCGAGCGGAAGGACGTAGGGTTTCGCCGCCATGGTGTCTTGTTGTCTTTGGGGAGGGACCGCGTGGGAAGTTTGCAATTATAGCCAACCGTACATGACAATGTTGCACCGCATCATAGGTGCGCCTCCCCTCCCTGCCGGACCATCTCCATGCGCAAACGCGTCTTCTTCGTCTCCGACCGCACCGGCCTCACGGTGGAGGCCCTGGGCTCGTCGCTGCTCACGCAGTTCGGCGACATGGACTTCCTCAGGGTGACCCTGCCGTTCATCGACTCCATCCCGAAGGCCATCCAGGTCGTCGCGCAGGTGAACGAGGCGCATCGTGAATCGGGACAGCGCCCGCTGGTCTTCAGTTCCATCGTCGACGACGAGGTGCGCGCCGAGATCAACAAGGCCGACGGCCTGGTCCTCGACGTCTTCGAGCGCTTCATCGTGCCGCTCGAGAACGAGCTCGGGACGAAGTCGCTGCACGCCGTGGGCAAGTCGCACAGCGCCGGCAACGTGAAGGATTACAACCACCGCATCGAGGCGATCAACTACACGCTGTCCCATGACGACGGCGTGACGCACCGCGGGCTCGACGAAGCCGACATCGTGCTGGTCGGCGTGTCGCGCAGCGGCAAGACGCCGACGTGCCTCTACATGGCGATGCAGTTCGGCATCAAGGCGGCCAACTACCCGCTGATCCCGGAGGACCTGGAGGCCAACCGTGTCCCGCCCTCGTTGGCACCGCTCAAGGGCAAGGTGTGGGGGCTTTCCATCGCCCCGGACCGCCTGCACCAGATTCGCAGCGAGCGCCGGCCCGACTCGAAATACGCCTCGCTTGAAAACTGCCGCTACGAAGTGAGCGCCGCCGAGAAGCTGATGAAGCACGCGGGGATCCCGTTCCTGGACTCCACCACCAAGTCGATCGAGGAAATCGCGACGCACATGCTGCATGAGGCGCATCTCGTCCGACGGGTTTATTAAAGTAAGATACCGCCCATAAAGGGGCGCCCGCCCCGACATAAACGGTCCCCAGGAGAGAGAAAATGAAAACCAAGAAGCGCCTGCTTCCCGCCCTCGTCTTTTCCGCTTTCGCCGCCCTTTCCGCCCCCACCGCCGAAGCGGCGCAGTTCTCCGGCGTGTACGTCTTCGGGGACAGCCTTTCGGACGCGGGCTACTACCGTGGCTTCCTCGCGTCGCTCGGCCTGCCGGCGCCGGTGGTATCGCAGCTCGGGCGCTTCACCACCAACCCCGGCCCGGTGTGGTCGGAGATCGTGACGCAGTACTACGGATTCACGCCCGGTCCGAGCAACGTGGGCAACGGCAACATCTTCGCGCAGGGCGGCGCGCGCGTGACCGCGAACTCCACCTCCACGCCCCCGGGCGGAGCCCAGCGCCCGGTGAGCACGCAGATCACCGAATACCTCGCGCGCACCGGCGGCGCGGCCGATCCCAATGCGCTCTACGCGGTGTGGGCGGGCGGCAACGACTTCCTGCAGAACAGCCAGGCCCTCGCCGCCGGCACCATCACCCAGGCCGAGCTGCAAACCAACGTCCTGGGCGCGGCCGCGGCGGAGGTGCAGCAGATCGCGCGCCTGCGCGCGGCCGGCGCGCGCTACATCATGGTGTTCGGGCTGCCCGACATCGGCGCCGCTCCGTTCGCCGCCGCGGGTGGACCCGCCAGTGTCGCCGGCGCGACCGCGATCTCCGCCGGCTACAACACGACGCTCTTCACGCAGCTTGCCGGCGCCGGCATCCGCGCCATTCCCATCGACACCTTCGCGCTGCTGACGGACGTGCGCCTCAACGCCGCGGCCTTCGGCTTCACCAACACCACCGGCATCGCATGCGGCCCCTTCCCGCCCGTCACGACGTCGGGCAACTCCCAGTTCTGCCTGCCGACGAACCTGGTGAACGCGAACGCCGCGCAGACCTATCTCTTCGCCGACAGCGTGCATCCCACGGCGGCGGTGCATCGCATCATCGCGGATTTCACCATCGCGATGATCGAGGGCCCGACGCAATACGGCCTCCTCGCCGAATCGGCGCTGCAGAGCCGCGCGAGCCAGATGCGCATGCTCAACCAGGGAATGGCCACGGGCCACCGCGGCGCCGGCGGCTTCGGCGTCTTCGTCGCGGCCGACACGCAGAAGTTCGAGATCGATTCCGGCATCGGCAACAGCGGCCTCGACTCGAGCGTGCAGTCCGCAGCCCTCGGGCTCACCGCGCAGGCGTCGGAGGCGGTCACCGTCGGCATCGCCTTCGGCAAGACCCGCAACAAGAACAGCTTCGGCCAGGGCGCGGGCAGTTTCCGCATGGACGAGCGCGCCTGGTCCGTGTTCGCCTCGGCCAGGTGGGGCGGCTTCTACGGCACCGGCGTGCTGTCGCTCGCCGACATCGATTTCGAGAGCATCAACCGCAACATCCAGCTGGGGCAGGTACGGCGCACCTCGCAGGCGAGCACCGAGGGCGCCAACGGCTCGGCCAGCATCAACGCGGGCTACGACTTCCGCCTGGGGCGCTTCATGGTGGGGCCGACCGTGGGCATCGCCACCCAGAACGTGACCGTGAACGGCTTCGATGAAGCCGATGCCGGCTCCGCGGGCCTGCGCATCTACGAGCAGAAGCGCCGCTCCGAGATCTGGAGCCTGGGCGTGCGCGCGTCGCTGGACCTCGGAGGCTGGACGCCGTGGGTGCGTTTCACCGCGGACCAGGAGCGCCGCGACGACGTGCGCTTCGTGACCGCGACCCCCCTGTCGCTCGCGGCCATCGGCAACCAGTACGACATCCCCGCCTACTCGCCGGACAACAAGTTCTCGACGCTGGCTTTCGGCTTGAACGGCTCCATCACTCCCGGCGTGGCGCTCGGAGTGACGCTCTACAAGGTCTCGGGCCGTTCCGGGATCAAGGACGAGGGCGCGAGCGCCGTCGTCTCCGTGAAGTTCTGAAACGCGTCTACACCGCCGCCAACCTTCCGGAAGCGCACCTGCTCCTGGACCGGTTGGCGGAGCACGGCATCCGGGCGCGCGTCTTCAACGCCAACGCGTCGAGCCTCGCCGGCGAGCTGCCGATCGACGCCTCCCTGCCGCAACTCTGGGTCGATGTCGACAGCCATGCCCAGCGCGCGCGTGAAGTAATCGATGCGTACCTGCGCGCGGGCACGGGCGGCCCGCCGCGCACCTGCATCGCCTGTGGCGAAGAGAACCCGCCCGCCTTCGACCTCTGCTGGAACTGCGGCGCGAACCTCTAGGGCGCGCCGATCGAGAGGTAGAAGCGCCCCTTGCCGTTGCGGGCATCGGCCACCCCGAGATAAACCGGGCCGATGAACGTGTTGGCCGCGATGTAGGCCCCGAACGAGCGCTGCGTGCCGATGATCGAGCTTTCGATCACGGGCTTGTTCATGCGCCCCGCCTCGGCGAGGAACCCGGCGATCAGGGTGAGGCCCCAGAGCGGCGAGGCGTAGTGCAGCCGGTATTGCGCCTCGAGGCGGCCATAGACGTAGTCGCCGCCCAGGAGCTGGCCATTCGCGAATCCGGACAACCGTCGCGGCCCGCCGAGGGTGAACGCATCGCCCAGCGGCAGCGTGCCCTTGAGCGTGGTGCCTCCTTCCAGCCCGGCCAGATACGTCCAGCGCGCGACGCTGATCGCCGCGGCGAGGCGGGCTTCACTGCGCGAATAGCGCTCGCTCGCGCCGCTCACGCGCGCCGCGTCGAAGTGCGACAGCTCCGCCTTGAAGCCGCGCGTGGGGAAATACGGCTGGTCGAAGGTGTCGATGGCGAGGCTCGCGGTGGGGCCGCCGATGAGCTCCGTCAGGTTGAAGAACGAGTTGGGCCCGGTATCTAGCACCGCGCCGATGCGGCGTTCGACCCAGCCGGCGCTCGCCTGGCCGTAGACGCCGAGGTTCACGCCGGTCTCGATCCCGCCGCGGTTGTCCTGCACGCGGTAGATCGCGACGCGGTCGGCGTTGTTGTAGACCGGCACCTTGCGTAGCCCCGTCAGCGCATACGGGCGCAGGAAGAACGTGTGCCGCAGGTCTAGGGGCTGGTAGAACTCTGTGGAGAGGCTCTGCTCGCTGCCGATCTGCGCCCCCAGCAGCCATTCCCCGCCGTAGGAGTTGATCCACGTCTTGCGGTAGAGCGTGCGCAGGTTGTAGGCCGACTCGCTGCGGAAATCCGAGGCGAGGTTGAGGCCGAAGCGCAGGTAGTCCGGCCCCCAGGGCTTCTCGACCGGCGTGATGCGCAGGAAGGTGCGGTCGCGCTCGCGCACCACGCTGTAGTCGAGCGAGTGGAGGTCGCCCTGGCTGAACTCGCGTACCAGGTCGGATGCCAGCCGCTGCGAGTCGAGCGGCCGGCCTTCCTCCTGCGAGATGCCGCGCCGCAGCGTCTGTGGATTCATGAAGCGCGTCCCGGCGATGGTCACCTGGTCGATGACGGGCGCGCCCGGTGGCGCCGAAAGGCGCACGTGCTGCTGGAACTCGGCGTAGCGCTCCCGCGGGAGCGCGAGGCGCGAAAGCTGTGCCGCCACGGCGCGCGTGGCCTGGCGGCCGTGCTCGGCGGCTTCCAGCTGGCGCGTGAAGTCGGTGGCGGCGATGTCGCCCAGCTCCGGCTTGATGTAGATGTCGCCCGGCGTGAGGGCGGAGAGCGAGACCGCGACGTTCTGCTCGGTGAGCAGGTTCACGACTTGCCCCAGGACCGTGGCGATGCCCTTCACGTCCTCGGGCTTGAGGAGCGGGGATCCGACGTTCACCGCGATCACCACGTCGGGATTGCACAGGCGCCGCACCTCCGCCACCGGCAGGTTGTCGGTGATGCCGCCATCGACCAGCTTGCGTCCGTCGCGCAGCACCGGCGCCAGCAGGCCGGGCACCGACATGCTGCCGCGCATCGCGGAGGTGAGGTTGCCGTGGCGCATGGCGATGCGCTCGCCGGTGCCGATGTCCGTGCCCATGATGGAGAGCGGCAACGGCAGCTGCTCGATGGAACGGTCGCCGAGATCCGAGCGCACCAGCTGGTTGAAGAAGAGCTTGAGCTTCTCCCCCGCGAGCGCGCCCTCGCGGAACTTGAGGCCCTCGCGCGTCACGCCGAACTCGATGCCGGCGTAGAAGCGGTCGTCGAGCTCCTTCCGGCGCAGGTTGACCGAATCGCGCCCGGCGGCATCGTCGAACATGGTGATCCAGTCGGTGCGACGCACCAGGTCGGTGATGTCTCCCGGCGAGACGCCCGCCGCGTAGGCCCCGCCCACGAGCGCTCCCATGCTGGTGGCCGCGATG
Source organism: Usitatibacter sp. (assembly GCA_035525255.1). Classification (GTDB taxonomy): domain Bacteria; phylum Pseudomonadota; class Gammaproteobacteria; order Burkholderiales; family Usitatibacteraceae; genus Usitatibacter. The sequence continues at coordinate 3,210 of DATLEL010000107.1, read as the reverse complement.
CAATCCACCGGCACGCGAAGTTCCTCCAGCACTTCGAGCACGCCGAGATGCGCGCCACCGCGCGCCCCGCCGCCGCCCAGCACCAGCCCGACTTTTGGGCGCTCTGCCGCGATTGTCGCCCCGGCCACGAACGAAAACACCAGCCCCACGAGCCATCTGTGTTTATCTGCGTTCATCGGCGGTTCCAAAGCCTTTTGCCCGACTTGTGCACGCTCCTCAAACCTTGAGCGAGAACGGAGTGAAGCGAGTCCCGCGGTCGTAGTGGTCCTCGTGCTCCGCGCGCTTCAACCACCCGACGATCGCGTAGGTCACGGGCGTGAAGAGGACCTCCACCGCGACCTTCGCCACGAACTGCGCCGCCATCACCTTCGGCAGCGCCTCGTTGGGGATGATGCCGGTGCCCCAGAATGCGAGCGGGTAGAACAGCAGCGAGTCCACCCCTTCGCCGAAGAGGGTGGAGCCGATGGTGCGCGACCACAGCCAGCGCCCCTCGGTGGCGATCTTCATCTTCGCCAGCACGAACGAGTTGACGAACTCGCCGCAGAAGTAGGCGATCATCGACGCGAGCGAGATCCGCCACGCCGAGCCGAACGCGATCTCGTAGGCCTGCTGGTTCTTCCAGAACGGCGCCGGCGGGAGGCTCACCACCACCCATGCCATGAAGGACGCGAACGCGAGCCCCGCGAATCCCGCCCAGATGACGCGGCGGCTGCGGGCATAGCCGTACACCTCGGTCAGCACGTCGCCGAACACGTACGAGATGGGGAAGAAGAGCACGCCCGCGCCGAACGTGAGGACGCCGAGCAGCGGGAAATCCACCTGCGCGATCTTCGCTGGCCCGATGAGGTTGGAGCAGACCAGGATGACCACGAACGCCACCATCACGAACTCGTAGTACTTGTACTCGCGGCGGGGGGCAGGTTGGGAAGGAGTCATGTCATGGAGAAAAAGCTTTGGAACCGCCGATGAACGCCGATGAACGCCGATGAACGCCGATAATACTTGGAGTGTGTCGTGCCCAATCCTCGCGCCGTGAAAGCGTTGAGCACGAAGCTCTTCGAGGGGTTATCGGCGTTCATCGGCGGAGTCAAAGCCTTTTGCCTGCCTGCCCCCGCTGCCTCACGACCTCGAACAGCGCCACCGAACCCGCGGAGGCGGCATTCAGCGATTCGATTCGGCCGGGCATCGGGATGTGAGCACGCTCGGAAGCGGCGGCGAGGAGCTCTGCGGAAAGGCCGGCGCCCTCGTTGCCGATCAGCAATGCGATCGGCCCCCGCAAGTCGAGGTCGTGGATGCTGGCGCCGCCGCCCGCGGCGAGCGCGATGCTGCGCCCGCGATAGGAAGCCAGCCACGCGCCCAGGTCCACGGCCTCGGCGATGTCGAGCGCGAAGTGCGCGCCCATGGCCGCGCGCAGGACTTTCGGCGACCACGCGAAGGCGCAGCGCGGCGAGAGCAGCACGTGACCGGCGCCGGCCGCCGCCGCGCTCCTCAGGAGCGTTCCCACGTTGCCGGGATCCTGGATGTCCTCGAGCAGCAACGCCAGCCGCGCGTCCGGCGGCGCGGGCTTGCCCTGCGGCGGCCGCACGCAGGCGATGACACCGGTGGGCGATTCCACCGTGGAGATGGATTCGTAGAGTGCATCCGCCAGCAGCGTCACGCGCGCGGGCGCCGAGCGCTCCACCAGCCGCGCCACCTCCGCGTCGTCCAGCGCGGCCCGGGTGACGAAGAGCTCCTCGGGCGTGTGCCCCGAATCGAGGAACGCCGCCAGCAAGTGCGTGCCGTCGAGCACCGAGAGCCCCGACTTGCGCCGCTCGGAGGCGCTGGCGACGAGCTTCGCCACCGCCTTGAAGGCGGCGTTGTCGCGCGAGGCGACGGTCTTCATCAAAACGGCAGGTCGTGCTGCAGCAGCACCTGCACCGGCTCGAAGCTGCGCCGGTGGATCTCGCACGGGCCGTTGGCGCGCAGCGCGGCCAGGTGCTCGGGCGTGGCATAACCCTTGTGGTGCGCGAAGCCGTAGCCCGGGTAGCGTTCCTCCATCTGCGCCATTTCCGCGTCGCGCGCGACCTTGGCGAGGATCGAGGCGGCGGAGATGGCCGCCACCAGCTGGTCGCCGCGGACGATGGCGCGGCAACGGAAGGAGACCTGGGGCACGTGCAGCCCGTCCACGCACACTTCCTCCGGATCCATTCCCAGGGCCTCCACCGCGCGCTTCATGGCGAGCAGGCTCGCGCGCAGGATGTTGATGGAGTCGATCTCGGTCACGCTCGCCGAGGCCACCGCCCAGGCCATGGCGCGATCGCGGATGCGGGCGGCGAGCTTCTCGCGCACTTCGGCGGTGAGCAGCTTGGAGTCGGCGAGGCCGTTGATGCGCGTCTTTGCCGGGTCGAGCACCACGGCTGCCGCGAACACGGCCCCGGCGAGGGGCCCGCGTCCCGCCTCGTCAACGCCGCAGAGCAGCGCGGCGGTCGTCGGCAGCGAGGGGTTGCGCGGCATCGTTCGCGGGCTCTGCCCTGGTGAAGTACGGTTGCAACGCCTGGACGATGCGCTCCTCGTGGCCGCACGCGAGATCCTCGTGCAGCCGGGCGAAACGCGCGCGGATGCCTTCGCGCGCCGCCTTGTGGTCGAGCCAGTTGCCCAGGGCCTGCGCAAGATTGGCAGGGGTCGCGTCGTCCTGCAAGAGCTCCGGCACCACGAAATCGCCGGCGAGGATGTTGGGCAGCCCGAAGTACGGCAGCATCGCGCGGCGCATCACCATGCGGTAGGTGAGCGGCGAGAGCCGGTAGGTGATCACCATCGGGCAGCGGGCGAGGGCCGCCTCCAGCGTGGCGGTGCCGCTCGCGACGATGGCCGCCTCGGCGGCATGCAGCGCCAGGTGCGCGTGGCCGATGAGGATCTGGATCGGCAGCTCGCGCGCCTCCTTCACGTAGAGGCGCGTCTCGAAGTAGTCGCGCGTCTCGCGGGTCGCGAGCGGCACGAAGAAGCGCGTGTTGGGGCGCTCGCGGTGGATCTGCGCCGCGGTGTCGATGAACAGGTCGGCGTGGCGCTGCAGCTCGTCCACGCGGCTCCCGGGCAGGAGCGCCACGGCGACCGAAGTCGCGGCGAGGCGCAGCTGGCTGCGCGCTTCGTTGCGGTCGGGATTGAGCGGCATCGCGTCGGCGAGCGGGTGTCCCACGTAGCTCACCGGGATGCCGGCCTTCTCGTAGATCGCCT
>DATLEL010000104.1:0-4990 GCA_035525255.1 Usitatibacter sp. | reverse complement strand
CTTCGAGGACGTGCTGGTGCAGATCAAGATCTTCCTGCTGCTCAACCTGGTGCCTGAGATCGCCGGGAAGATCATCACCGTCTACATGGAGCAGTTCCGCGAGAACTCGGCGCGCCTCACGACGCTGGGCGTGATCGTGCTGTTCATCACGGCGCTCGCCCTGATGCTCACCGTCGACCGCTCGATCAACGCCATCTGGCGCGTGAACCGCTGGCGGCCGTGGTACGTGTCGCTGTTCGCGTACGTGATGCTGCTCGTGATGGGCCCGCTGCTGATCGGCGTGAGCGTCTCGGTGACCACGTACCTGATGATGGCGCTATCGAACGAGCTCGCGGGCGGCGTCGACTCGCATACGCACTCGGTCCTGCTGCAGTTCGTGCCGATCTCGATGAGCGCATTGGCGTTCTTCTTGCTCTACCGGCTGGTGCCGCACCAGCGCGTGCCATGGCGCGATGCGTTGGTGGGCGGCGTGGTCGCGGCGGTGATGTTCGAGATCGCGAAGGAGGGCTTCGCCATCTACGTGCGCCATGCGCCGTTGTCGGTCGTGTACGGCACGTTCGCCGCGGTACCGTTCTTCCTGCTGTGGATGTACCTGTCGTGGCTGGTGGTGCTGCTGGGCGCCGAGCTCGCCGCTTCCCTCGACGACTGGCGCAGCGGCCGCTGGCGCAGCCACGGCAAGGCGCCTCACCTGGGGGACGCCGTCGGGGTCGTGAGGAAGCTCTTCGATGCCAAAGGACAATCGGTGTCCTTCCAGCTGCTGCGCGAGGCGACGCGCCTCTCGGCCTCGGAGCTCGACCGCGTGCTGGACCACCTGGTGGCGAGCGGGTTGGTGCAAAAGCTCGCCCGCGACGGCTACGCCATTCCCGAGGGGTTGCCGGAAGCGGCGCGCGCGGCGCCCGAGCCCGTCAGGAAGGCGAAACGTGGAAAAGCTCGAAGCGCCCCGTCTTCTCGATGAGGTGATGCGCGCGCACGCACGAGACCTTGCCTTCTTCCTCGAGCTCGAACTCGCGCAGGTCGGAGAAGGTATTGATGGGTGTCAGCAGCGTCTCTCCGGCGGACGGATCCTCCGGGTCGGTCAGCAGCAGCCCCAGCCGGGCTTGCGTCGACGACGAGGTGATGGTGGGTTGCACGGAGACCGTGCGTGCCGCGGTCGACAGGAACTGCACGCCATACTCCATGCCGCCCTCGTCGTAGAGGGTGATCCAGCGCACCACCGCGATCACCCAGCCGGGCTTGCCGGGCATCTTGATGCCGGCCACCTCGCCCACCCCGATCGCCTGCGGCGTGCTGCTCATGCGGCGCACCTTGAGGCCGCCTTCGCTTTCATTCACGACCTCGTACTCGAAGACGGGGATCTCCTGCGTCGCATCGTCCATGCGCAGCGTCGGCAGCGGCATCGTGATGCCCTTGCGAAATGCCTCCTTGCGGGCCTCGCTCTCCAGGTCCGCGCTGAGCGAAACGAAGTGCGTCACGGCCTTGATGCCGACGCACACCGCCACCGTGCCCTCGGCCGGATTGCGGCGATAGGCGCGCTTGGGCGGGTCTCCCCACAGCACCATCAGCTTCGCCATCAGCGCGAGGCCGTCGGGGCCGACCAGCTTGCTGGTGGTGGCCGACACGTTGCCGGTCTCCATCGCCTGCTGGCGCATGCGGATGCGGTCCACCAGTGCGTTGGCATCGAGGAGGCGCCAGTTGGGGCCGCCGTTGTCGTCGCTTGCCGAGAGCGCGGGCTTCGGCGGCTTGTCGGTATCGCACGGCACGATGAAATGGCCGCCGGCGCGCGTCTGCGGCCGTTGCTGGCCCAGCGTCACCGGCGCGCGCGAGGAGCGAATCTGCGCGATCACCTTGTCGGCCTCGCCAGGCACCAGGCGATACGGGTCGGTGAGGGACAACAGCAGGCACTCGCAGTAGACGGTGATGACCGCGTCCTTGGTGTCGGGGTCGGCGATCTCGGCCACGATGCGCTCGCGGTCGGCGAGCAGGTAGAGCTGGTGCAGCTCGCGCCACACGCCTTGCGGAACCGGGGTATAGGACTTGTAGCTCGCGCGCAGCATGGCGGCCAGGTATTGCATCGCGCGCAGCACGAAGGTCGGCAGCTGCTTCTTGGCGCCGAAGGAGATCAGCTTGGCGCTGCTTTCGGCGATGGCGATGCGGTAGCCCACGGACATCTGCGTCGCGAGGTCGCGCGCGAGCAGCAGCGCTTCGCGCGGGCGGGCGCCGAGCGGGATGCTCGCCTTGCCGTAGATGGCGTCGAGCTCGTCCAGCAGCGTCGCCGCCACGGGCCGGTACGCGTCGAGGATCTGCAGGCGATCGTCGAGGTCCAGCCTGGCGCGGTTGATCGCGGCGAGGTGCATCGATACCTTCTTCGTCGCATCGATGCATTGCGCGAGCTGCAGGCCCTGGATCCATACGCGCACCTGCTTGGGCCTCACCTCGAGGTCCTTCGGCGGTGCGGTGCGTTCCGTGGGAAAGCTGAGAGCGGAAGTCATGGGCGCTTTTGAAGTAACCTTTACCAACGGCAGCATAGACGAGCGTTATGACTTTGAAAACCAAGCGAAAATTGCGAATGTCACGTTGGGCTGTGATGTTGTTCACAGCCGTTATCGCGACGCATGCCGCGGCGTTCGATATTTCGGACACGCGCGGCACTCGCCACCGACTGGCGGACTACCAGGGCCGATGGGTGGTCGTGAATTTCTGGGCGACGTGGTGCGTGCCCTGCATCCAGGAGATTCCCGAGATCGCCGCGTTCCATCGCGCCAACCCGCGGGTGGTGGTGCTGGGCATCGCGGTGGACGCGCAGGACAACCCCGCCAAGGTGAAGCAGTTCGTGGCGAAGACCGGCCATGACTACCCGCTGGTGCTGTCGGACGAGAAGGTCGAGAAGCAGCTGGGCGAGCCCAAGGCCCTTCCCAGCACGCGCATCTACGATCCCGCTGGCAAGGTGGTCTACGACCGCGTGGGGCGCGTGACGGAGAAATTCCTCGAGGAGACGACGCGCTCGCGTCCGCCCGCCAAGGCGTGAGACGCGGCGAGCGCCCAGCGCTCGCGCAGCGCCTTCAATACCTGGTTCGGGTAGGTGGCCTGTCCCAGGCTGCCGTTGTAACGCGCCAGCGCATTGGACACGTTGCCGCGCTCGCGGTCGAGGTAATGGCGCAGGATGGTGCAGCCGTAGCGCAGGTTGGTGCGCTCGTGGAACAGGTTCTGCCCCGGCCCCCCGATCTCGCGCACCCAGAACGGCATCACCTGCATGAGGCCGCGCGCTCCCGCCTTGGAGACCGCGTACTTGCGGAAGCGGCTCTCGACGTCGATCACCGCGAGAACCAGGTGGGGATCGAGGCCCGCGCGCACCGCTTCATAGCGCACCAGCGCGAGGAACTCACGCGCCGCTTCTTCATCGGGAAAGCGGCCCGCCACGCGGCGCGTCATGGCGCGCACCCAGGCGCGCGTATCCATGTCGCGCATGTCCACCGTCGCGCGGTCGTTGACTGCCTGGGCGAGGCTCGCGCGCACCGAGGCCGTGAGCACCTCGTACTGCTGGGCGCCGGCGAGGGCTTGCGCCGCGCCGAATGCGAACGCCGCGAGCGCCGCGCGCTCAGTGAGCCACGGGCGCGCGCGCATGCTCGAAGCGGGCCTGCACGAACGTAACGGCCTCGGCGAGAGGCACCTTGGTCGCAGCCGTGTCGCGTCGATGCTGGTATTCCACCACGCCCTCCTTCAGCCCGCGATCGCCGATCACGAAGCGGTGGGGGATGCCGATCAGCTCCTGGTCGGCGAGCAGCACGCCGGGGCGCTCGTCGCGGTCGTCGAGGAACACTTCGACGCCGGCGCCCGAGAGCTGCGCGTAGAGCTGCTCGGCCGCGGCCTTCACGGTTTCGCTGCGGCCATACCCCATGGGGATCAGCGCCACGGTGAAGGGCGCCATGGGATCGGGCCAGATGATGCCGCGCTCATCGTGGTTCTGCTCGATCGCCGCCGCCACCACGCGCGTGACCCCGATGCCGTAGCAGCCCATTTCCATCGGCTTGGTCTCGCCCTTCTCGTCGATGTAGGTGACGCCCATCTTTTCCGAGTACTTCGTGCGCAGCTGGAACACGTGGCCCACCTCGATGCCGCGCGCGACCTGGAGCGTGCCCCTGCCGTCGGGCGAGGCATCGCCCGCGACCACGTTGCGGATGTCGGCGACCGTCTCGGGCTCGGGCAAGTCGCGCCCCCAGTTCACGCCCGTCAAGTGGAAGCCTTCCTGGTTGCCGCCCGTGCAGAAGTCATGCATCGCGGCGACGGTGCGGTCGGCGATCACGCGCAGCCCCGCGTGGCCCACGGGACCGAGGGAGCCGGGCGGCCCCTTGAGCCGTGCTTCGATCTCCGCGGGGGTGGCGAAACGGAAGGGTCCGACACCGGGGATCTTCGCGGCCTTGATCTCGTTCAGCATGTGATCGCCCCGCAGCAGCAGCATCACCATGCGGTCGCCGGGCGGCGCATCCTTTCCGGGATCGTGCATCACGACGATGGTCTTCACCGTCTTCTCGATCGGGATGCGCAGGAATTCCGAGACTTCCTCGCAGGTGTGCTTGCCCGGGGTGGCGGTCTTTTGCATCGCCTGGGAAGCGGCTCCGCGCGCCTGCGCCGGCGCGAGCGCTTCGGCGAGCTCGACGTTCGCCGCGTAATCGGAGGCCGTGCTGTATGCGATCGAGTCCTCCCCCGAGCCCGCGAGCACCTGGAACTCGTGCGAGCCGGTGCCGCCAATCTCGCCGGTGTCGGCCGCCACCGCGCGAAACTTGAGGCCGAGCCGGGTGAAGATGCGCGTGTACGCCTGGTACATCGCTTCGTAGCTTTTCTTCAGGCCGTCCAGGCCCGCGTCGAACGAGTACGCGTCCTTCATGGTGAATTCGCGCGCGCGCATGACGCCGAAACGCGGACGGATCTCGTCGCGGAACTTGGTCTGGATCTGGTAGAGGTTCACCGGCAGCTGGCGATAGCTCTTGATCTC
>DATLEL010000086.1:0-8797 GCA_035525255.1 Usitatibacter sp. | reverse complement strand
GAAATCCCGCCCAGGGCATCCCGCAGCTTCTTGGTGATCCTGGCCATGCGTGTGCTCCTCGTCAGTCCGCGGTGATCTTGCCGACCTCGATCACCTTCTTCCAGCGGGCGTGCTCCGTCGCCTGGAAGGAGGTGAACTGCTCCGGCGTGTTGCCGACGATCTCGAAGCCGAGCTCGAGCAGCTTGGGCTTTACCGACGGGTCGTTGAGCGCGGCGACCACGGCCTCGCGGAACTTCGCCTTCACGTCGGCGGGAATTCCCTTCGGCGCGGCGAAGGCCTGCCACGAGTACACGGTCACGCCCTTGTAGCCGAGCTCTTCCATGGTCGGGACATCGGGCAGCAGCGGCGAGCGCTTCGAGCTGGTGATCGCCAGCGGGCGCAGCTTGCCCGCCTTCATGTGGGGAATCCCGGTGTTGATGTTCATGAACGTCGCATCGACCTGGCCGCCGAGGAGGTCGGTCAGCGCGGGCGCGCCGCCCTTGTAGGGGATGTGGATCGCCTTGGTGCCGGTCTCCTGCCAGAAGAGCTCGGCGGTCAGGTGGTCGGAGGTGCCGTTGCCGGCGGACGCGTAAGTCATCTTGTCCGGGTTGGCCTTCATGAACTTGATGACGTCGGCGAGGCTCTTGTACGGGGAGTCGGCGCGCACCGTGAGGATGTTCGGCGCCTGGACCGCGACGGTGACGTAGTCGAAGTCCTTGAGGGGATCGTAGCCGGAATTCTTGAGGAGGTGCGGCCCGATCACGAACGGGCCCAGCGACGAGACGAAGAGGGTGTAGCCGTCGGGCTTCGCGTTCTTCGCCTGCACCGCGCCAATGGCACCACCGGCGCCCGGCTTGTTGTCGACGATGAACGTGCCGCCCAGCTTTTCCTGCAGCTTCGGCACCACCGCGCGCGCGATCATGTCGGTGGAGCCTCCCGGCGGGAACGGCACGATCATGGTGACGGGCTTCGAGGGCCACGCCTGGGCGAACGCGCCGGTAGCGGCGACGCCGAGGGCGAATGCGGCAACAGCTTTTCTCACGGGATTCTCCTGTCGGGGACGGCGGGGATGCGACCAGTGTGTTGCCGCCCCAGGATCGTGTCCAATATATAATTCCCGGCCCTGTGATACGGGAAGCAGATCGATGGAGATGCGCAAGCTGCGGCACTTCGTGGTGCTCGCCGAGGAGCTGCATTTCGGGCGGGCGGCGCGCAGGCTGTCCCTCACGCAGCCGCCGCTGTCGATGTCGATACGCAGCCTGGAGGAGGAGCTGGGCGTGCGCCTGCTGGAGCGCAACCGGCGCAACGTGAGCCTCACCCACGCGGGAACGACGTTCCTCGCCGAGGCGCGCGACATCCTCGAGCGCACGTCGCGCGCGGTGGATCTCACCCGGGCCGCCTATCGCGGCGAGGTCGGCCGCCTCACCGTGGGCTACCTCGCTGCGACGGCTTATACGCTGCTGCCTCCCGTGCTGCGCACCTTCGGCACGCGCTTCCCCGATGTCTCCCTCGACTTGCGGGAGCTCACGATGCCGCAGCAGTTCGAGGCGCTGCGGCGCACGGACATCGACGTCGGCATGCTCCGCCCGCCCATCGTCGATCCCCTGCTCGCCTCGGAAGTCATCCTCGAGGAGCGCATGGTCGTGGCCCTGCCCTCGGGCCATCCCCTTACGCGGCTGTCACGAATCCCGGCCAAACGTCTCGCCGGCGAGCCCTTCGTCATGTTCCCGCGCCAGCCCGGCACCGTGTTCCACGACCTCATCATGGATTTCTGCCGCGAGGCGGGGTTCGTGCCGCGAGTGGCGCAGGAGGCGTCGCAGACGCACGCGGTGATGGGGCTCGTTTCCGCGGGCCTGGGCGTGGGGCTGGTGCCCGAGTCGGTCCGCGTCATCAGCATGCGCGGCGTGGAATTGCGGCCGGTGACGCGCGGCGCGCCCATCGCACGCATCGCGCTCGCCTGGCAGGCGCGCAACGATTCGCCGCTGCTGCGCGGCTTCCTCGAAGCCGCGCGCACCACAGCAGCGAAGTTCTAGCTACTCCAGCGGCAGGTCCATCCCGGGGATGCGAACTTCCTGGTCGATGCAGGAGATCATGCCGCGGTCCTGGTTGGGGCCGCCGATCTCCCCCTCGGTGCTGGGGAAGTTGTCGCGGCGGTTGCCGTCTGAATTGGCGGTGCAGAACTTGTGGTCGAAGAGGATCGGGCTGGTGGGCGTCTCGAGCTTGCCCTTGTTGCGCAGCTTGGTCACCGGGTCCACGGGGCTTCGGTACACCTCGAGCACCTCGCGGTTGGGATAGATGTACACGACCGCGTTGCGCTCGTTGGCGGAAACCCAGATGCCGCCCGCCACGTCGAGCACGATGCCGTCGGCGCCCTCGAGCAGCGGATGCGACACATAGACGTTCTCCATGCAGAGCGTATTCGCGGTGAAGGTGGTGTCGCATCCCATGCGCGAGGAAACCTCGCCGTCACGATCGATGCGCGCGAGCCAGATGGCGCCGCGCGCCGTGTCGGCGACCAGGATGTTGCCGTTGCGCGTGACCATGATGCCGTTGGCGACCAGCGGCTGCGATCCCAGGGTGTTCGAGGCGTTGCGCGAGGTCGCCGTCACCGTGATGGTGCCGGGGCCCAGCGAGCGCACGTCGCGGCCGATGCCGCCGATTCCCGCCGCCAGGTTGACCTCGTTCGCCATCGGCTGGACGCGGAACATCTCGCGCACCGCACCCGCGGTGGAGATGCGCCACACGCGCCCGACGCCGGTGGTGCCGTCGCCGGTCCAGAGGTTGCCCGCGCGATCGAACGCCATGCCGTTGGTGCCGGGGATGCCGCTCGCGAAGAGCTCCGCCGTGGGCGGCGCCGACGAGTTGGGCGTGAAGCGATAGATGCGATCGGTCTGCGTCACGTAGAGGCGGCCGTCGGGTCCGAAAGCGAGCCCGCTCGGCGAGCAATTGCCGGTGGCGCTCGGCGCCGGGATGAGTCCCACGATGGTGAGCGACGGGCTCTTGATCGGCACGCGCCACACCGGGCACGCCTGGCCCGGCGTCGTCGATCGCCCCGGGGTGTACAGGTTGCCTTGCAAGTCGTTGGTGAGACCCTCGATCACCAGCGGCGTGGTGATGAGCGTCGTGATGGTGGGCGGGAAGCCGCTCGCCTTGGCGCCGGGCGCGGAGACGAGCGGACTTGCGGCGACCGAGGCGGTGCAGGCGAACGAGAGCAATGCGATGCAGGCGCGAACGAGCTTCATGGGGTCTCCTCCTTTTTCAGCGATTATCCGCGCCGGATGGCATCGAGCAAGAGGGGTCCGGCGATGGCGCCCCAGGCCAGCACCGGAATCACGATCGCCATCAGCACGGCCGCGCTGCCGACATCCTTGGCATGCCGCGACAGGGGGTGGCGCTCCATGGAGATGCGATCGACCGTCGCTTCGATGCTGGAATTCAGCAGCTCCACCACCATCACGAAGACGACGCTGCCGATCAGCATCGCGCGCTCGAGGAGCGTCACCGGGAGCATGCACGCGACGGGGAACAACACCACGGCCGCGATGATTTCCTGGCGGAAGGCACCTTCCGTGCGCCATGCGCTCGCGAGCCCCGCGAGGGAGTGGCGAAACGCCTGCACAACCCGGCCTAGGCCGATGCTGGGCGGCGGGACACCGTCCTGGTGGGCGGATTCGAGGCGGTCGCGCATGTTGGAATTCCTGGAATGACGTCACTCACAGTATGCGGGAGTGGCCAAGCCAAGGCGTCTCGGCCCGCTGGCGGCGCTCGTACTCCGAAAGCGCCGCTTCGTGGCGCAGCGTGAGGTCGATCTCGTCGATGCCGGCCACCAGGCATTCCTTGCGGAACGGGTCCACCTCGAAGCGCTCGCGGCCCCCGGCCCAGAGCACCTCCTGCGCGGGCAGGTCGATGGTGATCTCGCTGCCCGGCGCGTGGCGCAGGTGCGCCCGGATCGCCGCCACGCGCTCCAGCGGCAGCACGATCGCGGGCACGCCGTTCTTGAAGGAGTTCTCGAGGAAGATGTCGCCGAAGGACGGGGCGATCCAGGCGCGCAGCCCGCTGCCGGCGAGGGCCCAGACCGCCGCCTCGCGCGACGACCCGCAGCCGAAGTTCTCCGCGGCGACGAGGATGCGGGCGCCACGATGCTCGGGGCGGTCGAGCACGAACCCCGGGTCGGCTTCGCGCAGGTCGTGGAAGAGGAAGTTCTCGTAGCCGGCGGAGCGCGGCTGCCGCAGGAAGCGCGCCGGCACTATGCGATCGGTGTCGACGTTGACGATGTCGAGGGGGACGGCGGGCGCGGTGAGGGTGACGAACGGTTCCATCGTCACTCCCGCACGAGCTTTCGCACATCGGTGATCTTGCCCGTCACCGCCGCGGCAGCCGCCATGGCGGGGCTCATGAGGTGCGTGCGCGCGCCCTTCCCTTGCCGCCCCTCGAAGTTGCGGTTCGACGTGGACGCGCAACGCTCGCCGTCACCCACCAGGTCGCCGTTCATGCCGACGCACATGGAGCAGCCCGCCTCTCGCCAGTCGAAGCCCGCCTCGGTGAACACGCGATCCAGGCCTTCGGCTTCGGCGGCACGCTTCACCAGTCCCGAGCCCGGCACCACCATCGACGGCACCAGCGCCTTGCGTCCGCGCACCACCGCGGCCGCGGCGCGCAGGTCCTCGATGCGGCTGTTGGTGCAGGAGCCGATGAAGACGCGATCGATGGGAATGCCCTCCATCGCCTGCCCCGCGGCGAGGCCCATGTAGCGCAGCGCTTTTTCCATGCTCGCGCCACGCGCCGCGTCCGGCTGCCGCGCCGGATCCGGCACCAGCCCACCGATGCCCACGCCGTGCTCGGGGCTCGTGCCCCAAGTCGCCATGGGCTCGAGCGCGGCGGCATCGAGATCCACCTCGCGATCGAAGCGCGCGCCGGCGTCCGTGGGCAGCGCGCGCCAGCGGGCGATCGCCCGCTCCCAATCGGCGCCGCTCGGGGAATACGGCCGCCCGGCGAGGTACTCGAACGTGGTGTCGTCGGGCGCGATCATGCCGCTCCTCGCACCCGCCTCGATCGCCATGTTGCAGATCGTCATGCGCGCTTCCATCGACAGGGAGGCGATCGCCAGGCCGGCGAACTCGATCGCGTGGCCGGTGCCGCCGAACGCGCCGATGCGCTGGATGAGCGCGAGGATGATGTCCTTCGAGTGCACCCCGGGTCCCAGGCGGCCGGTGACGTTCACGCGGAACGTGCGTGCCTTCGACTGCCACAGCGACTGGGTCGCGAGCACATGTGCCACTTCCGAAGCGCCGATGCCGAAAGCGAGCGCGCCGAGCGCGCCATGCGTGGAGGTGTGCGAATCGCCGCAGACCAGCGTGATGCCCGGTTGCGTGATCCCCTGCTCGGGGCCGATGACGTGCACGATGCCCTGCCGGTCGTCGCCCACCCCGAAGAAAGTGATGCGCGTGCCGGCGGCGTTGGCGGCGAGCGCCTCCACCTTGTCGCGCAGCTCCGGGTGCGTGATGTTTTCACGGCCGCGCGTGGGGATGTAGTGGTCGGGCGTCGCGAAAGCCGCATCGGGACGGCGAACCTTGCGCCCGGAACGCCGCAGCGCTTCGAAGGCGTGGAAGCTGCCGTCGTGCAACATGTGGCGGTCGATGTAGAGCAGCGTGCGGCCGCCGGGGCCGGTGGCGACGGCGTGTGCGTCCCAGACTTTCTCGTACAGCGTGCGTGCCATCACTTGGGCACGTGGCCCACCGAGTCCGCGTATTTCTTCATGGCCTCCTCGCCGAGGTATTCCTTCTCCCACGCGCGGATTTGGTCGAAGCCCGCGAAGGTATGGAGATCGCCGAGGGGATGGCCCTTGAACGCTTCCATGAAGCGGGTCTCGGCGACGGGGCCTTCGGCCTTCATCGCGAGCGCGAGGTCGTGCATGGCGCCGAGGGCGCTGCGCAGCATGGCGTTGGGCGAGATGCAGATGGCGATGCCGAGTGCGCGCATCTCGTCGAGGGTGAAGCGCGGCGAGACGCCGGTCATGTTGTAGAAAGCGGGGCCCTTCACCTCGCGGCAGATGCGGCGCACCTCGTCGGTGGAAGTGGGCCCTTCGATGAACGCCAGGTCCGCGCCCGCCGCGAGAAATGCGTTGGCGCGGCGGATGGCCTCGTCGAGGGAGCCGCCGGACGCGCCGCGCGCATCGGTACGGGCAACCAGCACGAAGTCGGGGTCGAGCTCGTTCCTCGCATCCACCGCCGCGCGGATCTTGCCGACCGCCTCTTCCATCGGGATCACCAGCCGCCCCGCCACGTGGCCGCAGCGCTTCGGGCTCACCTGGTCCTCCATGTGGATGCCCGCCACGCCCGCGCCGATGTATTCGCGAATGGTGCGCATCACGTTGATGGCGTTGCCGAAGCCGGTGTCCGCGTCCGCGAGCAGCGGCACGCGCACCGCGGATGCGATGTAGCGTGCATTGGCCACCATCTCGCTCATGGTCGCGAGGCCCACGTCGGGCAGCCCGGTGAGCGAGAGCGACGTGCCATAGCCCGTCATGTAGATCGCCTCGAACCCCGCGGCTTCCAGCACCCGGCCGCTCATGGCGTTGTAGCAACCCGGGAGATAGAGCGTAGGCCCGCGGCCCATGAGCTCGCGCAACCGGGTGGAGGCGCGCTTCATCATTCCACCTTGGCGCCGGATTCCTTCACCACCCGCACCCAAAGCGCCTGCTCGCGCTCGAGCAGCTTGCGGAATTCCTCGGGCGTGTTGCCGACCGGTTCCGCGCCGAGGCGCGTCAGCCGCTCGCGCACCGCCGGTGCGTTGAGCGCCTTCACCGCGGCCGCGTGCAGGCGCGCGATCACGTCTTTCGGCGTCCCCGCGGGCACCAGGATTCCATACCAGGTATCCGACGAATATCCGGGCACGACTTCACCGATGGTCGGGATCTCGGGATTGCTCTGCGCCCGCTTGCTGCTGGTGATGGCGAGCGGCCGCAGGCGACCGTCCTTGATGAGCGGCTGCAACGGCAGCAACCCGTCCATCGCCAGCTGTACCTGTCCGCCGATGACATCGTTGCGCGCCTGCGTGCTTCCTTTATAGGGGACGTGCACGATGTCCACGCCCGCCATCGAGCGGAACAGCTCCATGTTGAGGTGCGTCGCGGATCCCGTGCCCGCCGAGCCGTAATTGAGCTTGCCCGGATTCTTCTTCGCGTAGGCGATGAGCTCCTTCAGGTCCTTCGCCTCCACCGAGGGATGCGCCACGATCACCTGGTGCGTGTTGGCCATCACGGTGATCGGCTCGAAGCCCTTCAGCGGGTCGTAGGTCTTCTTCGCGGAATAGAGCGCGGGATTGATGACGTGGGACGGGCTCACCGCGAGCAGCGTGTACCCGTCGGCGGGAGCGGCCGCCACCAGCTCCGTGCCGACCAGGCCGCCCGCGCCCGGCTTGTTCTCGATCACCACCGGCTGCCCAAGCTCCTTCGCCATCTCCTCGCCGACGGTGCGCGCGAGCGTGTCGCCGGTGCCCGCCGCGGCGAGCGGCACGATCAGCTTGATCGGCTTGTTGGGGAAGCCCTGCGCGTGCGCGAACGAAGCCGCTGCGAGGAGCAACAGCGCGAATGCGATAATGGAGCGATTCATCGTTTTCCAGTCCATGCGATTTCCCGAGGTCAGTCCCGATTCTAGCGCCATGACATGGCGCGGCAGCCGCGCCCTGCGCCTGCCGCTCGTGCATCCGCGCTTCGTGCCCGTGTATGCGCTGGGCGGCATGCTCGTGCTGGTCTCCCTCGCGACACGCATCGTGCTGCTCCTGCGCCCCGACGTCCTTCCGGGCGTCTCCGCGGCGAACCTGTTCCAGGTGTTCGCATTCGGGCTGCTGTTCGACCTGGCCGCCGCCGCGTACTTCACGCTCCCCTGGGTGCTCTACCTGGCGCTGGTTCCGGAGCGCGTCGCGCGCTCGCGGGCGCATGCCTGGCTGCTCGCCGCGGGCTTCGTCGCGTGCACGTATGCGCTGATGGTGGTGTCGGTGGCGGAGTGGGTGTTCTGGGATGAATTCGGCGCGCGCTTCAACTTCATCGCCGTCGACTACCTGGTCTACACGCATGAAGTCGTCGGCAACATCTGGGAAAGCTATCCCGTCGGCCAATGGCTCGCGATGCTCGCCCTTCCCGCCCTGCTGCTGTGGCTGCCACTGCGCCGGCGGCTCGACGCAGGCCTTGCGGCCCCCGCCACCCTGCGTGCGCGCGCCGGAGCCGCGCTCGCGCTCCTCGCCCTGCCGGCCCTGGCGCTGGTACTACTGCACACCGACATGAAGGATCTCTCGGCCTCCGATGCCGTGAACGAGCTCTCGGGCAACGGCATCTACGAGTTCTTCGCCGCGAACCACAACAACGAGCTCTCCTACCCGCGCTTCTACGCCACGTTGCCGGCCGAGAAGGCCATGAGCACCGCTCGCGAGCTGGTGGGCGGCCCCGACGTGCGCTGGATCGGCGGCGGCCCCGACGGCGTGCACCGCGAGGTGTTCAATCCGGTGCCCGACAAGAATCTCAACGTCGTGCTGGTCAGCATCGAGAGCCTCGGCGCGGAATTCCTCGGGACGTTCGGAAACACCGAGGGGCTCACGCCCAACCTCGACGCGCTCGCCGCCGAGAGCCTCTCCTTCACCCAGGTCTACGCGACGGGCAACCGCACCGTGCGCGGCATGGAGGCGCTCGCGCTGTCGCTGCCGCCGACGCCGGGCCAATCCATCGTGAAGCGTCCCGGCAACGAGGAGCTCTTCACCCTCGGCAGCATCTTCGAGGACCGTGGCTACGACACGTCCTTCCTCTACGGCGGCTACGGCTATTTCG
>DATLEL010000078.1:0-4536 GCA_035525255.1 Usitatibacter sp. | reverse complement strand
AAGCGTTCTCCTGCAGTCCCGTTGAAGAGCCGTTGAAATTGCAACTCCCAGTTCCCCGGCAAGGTCAAACTTGCCGGGGTTTTTATTTCACGAACGAGCGGAGCACGGAACAAGATGCGAGCTGACAAACTGCTGCGCGCGGCCATGGCCGGCGCAATCCTGGCGGCGGGCAGCGCCCAGGCGGCCGACGAGAGGATCGTCAAGTTCTTCGTCGAGACCTGCGGCACCTGCCATGGCGAGAGCGGCGAGGGCATGAAAGGCCTGGCCCCGCCCCTCAAGGGCAACAAGTACGTGACCGAGTCCGCCCACGGCGAGCTCGCGAACACCATCACCAAGGGCCGCGCGGGCGACGCCAAGCGCTACAAGGACCTCCCGTCGCCGATGCCGCCCAACCAGATGAGCGACGGCCGCCTCAAGGGCGTCATCGAGTACCTGAAGGGTGATTTGCAGAAGTAAGGGTGGGGTTGTGGGACCCCGGGGCGGCCCTTGCGGCCGCCCTTTTTATTTCCTGCGCGGCTTCCGCGCTCCCGGCTGCTGCGCCTCACGTCCCTCGAGGAGCGCGGCCAGTTCGTCGTGCCTCTGGGCGCTGAGCGGCTCGCCCTCCACGGGCCTCCGACGGCGCACCACGAGAATGAAGATAAGCGCCCCCACGGCCACCAGCGCGAACGGCCCGATCCACAGCAGGAAGGTCGCGGCGCGCAGCGGCGGCCGGTAGAGGACGAAATCGCCGTACCGCTGCACCATGTACGCGCGGATGTCGTCATCGCTCTTGCCCGACGAGATCTGCGCGCGCAGCTGGTTGCGCAGGTCGACGGCGAGCGGCGCGCTGGAATCGGCGATGGTCTGGTTCTGGCAGACCAGGCAGCGAAGCTCCTCGCCCAGGGCCTTGAGGCGCCGCTCGACCGCCGCGTCGGGCCGTGCGACCTCCGCGGATTGCGCGAACACGCCGAAGGCCACGGCGCAAACCACCGCCGCTAGCGTGCGCCTCACGCGTTCAGCTTCCGGATGAGGGGCAGGATCATTTTCTCGAGGGCCTCGGGAGTGACGGGGCCGATCTGCTTGTAGCGGATGACGCCCTGCTTGTCGATGACGAAGGTCTCGGGCACGCCGTAGACGCCATAGTCGATGCCGACGCGGCCCTCGTCGTCGTAGGCGGAGAGCACGTACGGGTTGCCGAACTTCGCCAGCCATTGCTTGCCCTCGTCGCGCTTGTCCTTGTAGTTCAGCCCGACGATGGGAACGATGTTGCCGCGGGACATTTCCACCAGCAGCGGGTGCTCGACGCGGCAGGAGACGCACCACGAGGCCCAGACGTTCAGCAGCCACACCTTGCCCTTCATGTCCTCGGGGGTGAAGGCGATCTTCTCGTCGTGCAGCTGCTGCAGCCGGAAGGCGGGCGCGGGCTTGCCGATGAAGGGCGAGGGCACTTCGCGCGGGTCGCGGGTGAGGCCCACCGCGAAGAAAGCCACCAGCGCGAGGAACACCACCAGCGGCAGGATGAACTTCAGCGCCTTCACGCGCGCGCCCCTTCGGCTGCCGCCGTGGCGCGCGCGGCGCTGCGCGCGCGATAGCGGCGGTCGCAGAGCGCCAGGAAGCCGCCCAGCGCCATGATGAACGCGCCGCCCCAGATCCAGTCGACGAACGGCTTCTTGTAGATGCGCACGCCCCACGCGCCGTCGCCTACCTGTTCTCCGAGCGACACATAGAGGTCGCGCGTGAAGCCGGTGTCGATGTCGGCCTCGGTCATCGTCTGGCCGGCCGAGTGGTAGACGCGCTTCTCCGGATGCATCGTGCGCACCAGCGCGGCCGAGCCCTCGCGGCGCACCTCGAATTCGCCGCGCATCGCCGCGTAGTTGGGACCCGGCACTTCGCTCGCGCCCTTGAACGTGAATTCGTATCCGCCGATGGCCACCTTGTCGCCGGGGACCATGCGCAGGTCGCGCTCGGTCTCGTAGCCGCGCACCAGAGTCACGCCGATGATGAAGATCGCGATGCCGAAGTGGGCCACGCTCATGCCGTACCAGGAGAGCGTCTGCGCGCGGATCTTCGCGGCGAGCCCCGCCTGCGGGGCGGCGCGCAGGCGTTGGGCCACTTGAACGACCGAGGCCGCGATCACCCAAAGCGCGAGCCACAGGCCGAATGCGATCACCCACGAGAACCGGCCGAGAATGAAGGGCAACACGAGCGCGGCCACGGTGGCCACCGCCATCGCCCAGCGCAGCCGCACCCACAGGCCGGGCAGCTCCGCGTGCTTCCAGCTCGCCACGGGCCCGATCGCCATGAGGAAGATCGCCGGCGCCATCAGCGGGAAGAACACCGCGTCGAAGTAGGGCGGCCCGACCGAGATCTTGCCCATGTCGAGGGCATCGAGGAACAGCGGGTAGAGCGTGCCGAGCAGCACCGCCGCCATGGCGACGGTGAGGAGCACGTTGTTCGCGAGCAGCATCGATTCCCGCGACACCGGTGCGAAACCGGCGCCGAGGCCGACCTTGGGCGCGCGCCAGGCGAAGAGCGCCAGCGAGCCGCCGATCACGATGGCGAGGAAGATCAGGATGAACACGCCGCGCCGTGGGTCGGTGGCGAAAGCATGCACGGAGGTGAGCACGCCGGAGCGCACCAGGAACGTTCCCACCAGCGAGAGGGAGAAGGCGACGATCGCGAGCAGCACGGTCCAGCTGCGGAAAGTGCCGCGCTTCTCGGTGACCGCCAGCGAGTGGATCAGCGCCGTGCCCACCAGCCACGGCATGAAGGACGCGTTCTCCACCGGATCCCAGAACCACCAGCCGCCCCAGCCGAGCTCGTAGTACGCCCACCAGCTTCCCAGTGCGATGCCGATGGTGAGGAACGACCACGCCGCGGTGGTCCAGGGCCGCGACCAACGCGCCCACGCCGCGTCGAGCCGGCCTTCGATGAGCGCCGCGATGGCGAAGGCGAAGGCGACCGAGAACCCCACGTATCCCATGTAGAGCATCGGCGGGTGGATCACCATGCCGGGATCCTGCAGCAGCGGGTTCAGGTCGCGGCCATCCTCCGCGGGAGGCAGCAGGCGCTCGAAGGGGTTCGAGGTGAGCAGCATGAAGAGCAGGAATCCCACGCTCACCAGTCCCATCACGCCCAGCACCCGCGCGACCATCCGGTCCGGCAGGTGGCGGCTGAAGAGCGCCACGGCGAGCGTCCACGTGGCGAGCATCAGCGTCCACAGCAGCAGCGAGCCCTCGTGCGATCCCCATGTCGCCGCGAAGCGATAGGCCGTCGGCAGGCGCGAGTTGGAATTGGTCGCCACGTTGAGCACGGTGAAGTCGTTGCCGACGAAGGAGGCCGCCAGCGCGGCGAACGCGGCCACCACGAACACCCACTGGCCGATCGCGATGGGCCGCGCGGCGGCGATCATCGCCGGGCGCCGCAGCTGCGCCCCGGCGAGCGAAATGATTCCCAGCGCCAGCGCCAGGGCCAGCGCAACGATCAGCGCGAAGTGGCCGAGCTCGGGGATCATTTCGCGCCCTTCTGGCCGGTGAAGGCCGCCTTGTCGATGGGATGCCCGGCCTTCTTCAGCGCGTCCGCGGCTTCAGGCGGCATGTAGTTCTCGTCGTGCTTGGCGAGCACCTCGCTCGCCTTGAAGGTGCCGTCGGGACCGAGGCGGCCCTGTGCGACGACGCCCTTGCCCTCGCGGAACAGGTCCGGAAGGATGCCGGTGTAGACCACGGGAATCGTCTTCGCGGTGTCCGTCACGCGGAAGCGCACCGTGAGCGCGTCCTTGTCGCGGATCACGCTGCCGGATTCCACCAGGCCGCCGACGCGGAAGGCGCGATCGCGCGGCGCCTCGTTGGAAGCCACCTGGCTCGGGGTGAAGAAGAACACCAGGTTCGACTGGAACGCGTTCAGCACCAGCGCGGTGGCCACACCCAGCCCGGCCACGCCGGCCGCAATCCACATCGCCCTTTTAGTCCTGGGTTTCAAGCTCTCTCTCCTCCTCGATCGACCGCAGCGCCCGCGCCCGGCGCGCGCGCAGCATGAGCAGCTCCACCACGATCGCGACTGCCGTGGCGCCGTACGACATCCAGATGAAGAATCCGTGGCTCATGGCCGCAGCCCCCGGACCCAGTGGGTGCGCCGCTCGCGCTCCAGGATCACGGCGCGCGAGCGCGTGAGAGTGGTCGCGATGGAATACATCCAGAACGCGAGCGCCATCAGCAGCATGCTCCACAGCATCGCCACGTGCATCGAGGTGCCCTTGAAGCTCACGCTCGAGCCCTGGTGCAGGGTGTTCCACCACTTCACCGAGAAATAGATGATCGGCAGGTTCACCACCCCGATCAAGGCGAGCAGCGCCGCCGCGCGGTCGCCGCGGCGCGGCTCCTCGAATGCGTTGGCGAGCGCGATGAAGCCGAAGTAGAGGAACAGCAGCACCAGCTCCGAAGTGAGGCGCGCGTCCCAGACCCAATAGGTGCCCCACGTCGGGCGGCCCCAGAAGGAGCCGGTCCAGAGCGCCACGAAGGTGAACATGGCGCCCGTGGGCGCGATGGAGCGCGCCAGCAT
>DATLEL010000053.1:0-2867 GCA_035525255.1 Usitatibacter sp. | reverse complement strand
GGCGCGGACCCGCTGCATGGCGACGGCGCGGGCCTCCTCATGCAGATCCCCGACGGGTTCTTCCGCGAGGAGATGGCGCGCCAGAACGTGAAGCTCCCCAAGGCGGGCGCGTATGGAGTCGGCATGGTGTTCCTGCCGCGCAATCCGGCCGCGCGCCAGGCGTGCGTGCGCGAGATCGAGCGCGCCATCGCGAACGAGGGCCAGCAGCTGCTCGGCTGGCGCGAGGTCCCGGTGGATGATTCGACCATCGGCCACACCGCGCGCAGCACGCAGCCCGTGATCCGCCAGGTGTTCGTGGGCGCCGGCCGCGGCTCGCTCGACCGCGATTCCTTCGAGCGCAAGCTCTACATCATCCGCAAGGCGAGCGGCCATGCCATCCGCGCGCTCGGCCTCGCCAACGCGCGCGATTTCTACGTGCCGTCGTTCTCCCACCGCACCATCGTCTACAAGGGCATGCTGCTCGCCGAGCAGGTGGGCGCGTTCTACAAGGACCTCTCGGACAAGCGCTTCACCTCCGCGCTCTGCCTCGCGCACCAGCGCTTCTCGACCAACACCTTCCCCACGTGGGATCTCGCGCACCCGTTCCGCTTCATCGCGCACAACGGCGAGATCAACACGCTGCGGGGGAACCTGAACTGGATCAAGTCACGCCAGGCGACGATCCACTCGAAGCTGCTGGGCGACGACCTCGACAAGATCTGGCCGCTGGTCTACCCGGGCCAATCCGACTCGGCGTCGTTCGACAACGCGCTCGAGCTGCTGGTGATGGGCGGCTATCCCATCGCGCACGCCATGATGCTGATGATTCCCGAGGCGTGGGCCGGGAATCCGCTCATGGACGCGAAGCGCCGCGCGTTCTATGAGTACCACGCCGCGCTGATGGAGCCGTGGGACGGTCCTGCCGCCGTCGCGTTCACCGACGGCAAGTTCATCGGTGCCACGCTCGACCGCAACGGGCTTCGCCCCGCGCGCTACTTCCTCACCGACGACGACCTGATCGTCATGGCCTCCGAGATGGGTGTCCTCGACATCCCGCAGGAGAAGATCACCAAGAAATGGCGCCTGCAGCCCGGCAAGATGCTGCTGGTGGACATCGAGCACGGGCGCATCGTCTCCGACGACGAGCTGAAGCGCGACCTCGCCGCGCAGCGCCCGTACCAGGACTGGCTCGACCGCACGCAGATCCGCCTCGAGGACATCCCGCAGCCGTGGGAAGTCCCGACCCCGGACACCGACAAGCTCCTCGACCGGCAGCAGACCTTCGGCTACACGCAGGAGGATCTCAAGATGCTGCTGACGCCCATGGCGGTGGCGGGCGAGGAAGCCATCGGCTCCATGGGCGACGACACGCCGCTCGCAGTGCTGTCGAATCGCGCGCGGCCCCTGTATGCGTACTTCCGCCAGCTCTTCGCGCAGGTGACCAACCCGCCCATCGACCCGATCCGCGAGCAGCTGGTCATGTCGCTGGTGTCCTTCATCGGGCCTCGCCCCAACCTCCTCTCGCCAGACTCCACCGAGCCGGTGATGCGCCTCGAGGTATCGCAGCCCATCCTCACCTTCGAGGACATGGAGAAGCTGCGCCGCGCATCCACCTTCACGCAAGGACACTTCAAGAGCGAGATCCTGGGCATGTGCTATCCCGCCGAGTGGGGCGTGGACGGCATGGAGCCGGCGCTGGCGCAGATGTGCGCCGACGCCGAGGACGCGGTGCGCAAGGGCACCAACATCATCATCCTCACGGACCGCGACGTCTCCGCGACGCTGATCCCGATTCCGGCGCTGCTCGCCACCGCCGCGGTGCACCACCACCTGGTGCGCGCCGGGCTGCGCACGCGCTCGGGGCTGGTGGTCGAGACCGGAAGCGCCCGCGAGGTGCACCACTTCGCGTGCCTCGCGGGCTTCGGCGCCGAGGCGATCCATCCCAACGTCGCCTTCGCCACGCTGCTCGACATGCGCGATGCGCTGCCGCAGAAGGTGGACGAAAAGGAGATCGTCAAGCGCTACATCAAGGCGATCGGCAAGGGGCTGCTCAAGGTGATGTCGAAGATGGGCATCTCCACCTACCAGTCGTATTGCGGCGCGCAGATCTTCGAGGCGGTGGGGCTGGAAGAGAAGTTCGTCGAGAAGTACTTCACCGGCACGCCCACGCCCGTGGAAGGCATCGGGCTCGCGGAAGTGGCCGAGGAAGCGGTACGACTGCATCGCCTCGCTTACTCGGACGCGCCGCTGTACCGCAACCAGCTCGACCCCGGCGGCGAGTACGCCTATCGCACGCGCGGCGAGGCGCACATGTGGACGCCGGACTCGATCGCCAAGCTGCAGCACGCCACGCGCTCGGGCAACTTCGCCACGTTCAAGGAATACTCGCGCCTCATCGACGACCAGAGCGAGAAGCTGCTGACGCTACGCGGCCTCTTCCGCATCCAGGAGGCCGCGCAACCGGTGCCCATCGACGAGGTGGAGCCGGCCAAGGACATCGTGAAGCGCTTCGCCACCGGCGCCATGTCGCTCGGCTCCATCTCCCACGAGGCCCACTCGACGCTCGCCATCGCCATGAACCGCATCGGCGGCAAGTCGAATACCGGCGAGGGCGGCGAGGACCCGGTGCGCTACCAGGTGCTTCCCAATGGCGACTCCATGCGCTCGGCCATCAAGCAGGTCGCGGCGGGACGCTTCGGCGTGACCACCGAATACCTGGTGAACGCCGACGACCTGCAGATCAAGATGGCCCAGGGCGCCAAGCCCGGCGAGGGCGGCCAGCTGCCGGGACACAAGGTCTCGAAGTACATCGCCAAGGTGCGCCATACGGTGCCGGGCGTGGGCCTCATCTCGCCGCCGCCGCACCACGACATCTATTCGATCGAGGA
>DATLEL010000043.1:0-3248 GCA_035525255.1 Usitatibacter sp. | reverse complement strand
CCATCGGCCGAGGCGCTGCGACCATTCGAAATCCGCGGTGACCTGGTCCACCTTTGGAATGCGTGCGAGCTCGTTGCGCAGCTCCGCGATGCGCTCCACGGCCTCGGGCCGCACCCGCACGCTGAACGCATGCGGCAGCGGATTGCGGTCGAGCGTAGCCAGGATCTCCGCCAGGTGGGTCGTCGATTTGAGCTCCTCGAACGCCTGGGTGCGCGATACGAAACGGACCGTGCCCACCGCGGCGTTTGACTTGAGTGCCTGCTCCACGCGGCGGACATCGGGCTCCTCCGCGTCGATCGCAAGGAACACGTTCACGTGCGGATCGGTATCGACGCCGGAGGCCGCGGCGGCCACGCTGCGAAGCGCGACCGCGGCGATCAGCGGCAGCGCGATCGCCAGGCCCAGCACGAGGATCGAGAAGAGGGCGGCCAGGGGCTGCGAGGCGAGGCGCCGCAGCGCGTCTCCCAACGCATGCCAGTGGCGGCGAAGCCAGTTCATGCGGCGAGGCTTCCGCCGGCCAGCGCCACGCGCCGGACCCCCAGCCGGCCGAGGCTCGCCTCGTCGTGGGTCGAAAGCAGCACGGTGACCCCGACCTGGTGGAAGGAAACGAACAGGTCGACGATGGCCCTCGCATACTCGGCATCGAGGTTGCCGGTGGGCTCGTCGGCGATGAGGACCGAGGGGCGGTTGACGATGGCGCGCGCGATGCAAAGCCGCTGCTGCTCGCCGCCCGAGAGCGCCACCGGCAACGCGCGTTCGCGGGCGAGCAATCCCACCTTGTCGAGCGCCGCGCGCACGCGCTTGCCGACCTCGTCGCGTCCCAGCCCGGCGATGCGCAGCGGCAGCGCCACGTTCTCGAATGCATTGCGGTCGTAGAGCAGCTTGTGGTCCTGGAATACGAAGCCCACGCGCCGCCGCAGCACCGCGAGCGCGGTCTCGCCGAGCGCGCCCAGGTTCTGGCCGTTGACGACGACGGTGCCGTTGGAAGCGCGCTCGATGCCGGCCGCGAGCTTGAGCAGGGTCGACTTGCCTGCGCCGGAATGTCCGGTCACCGCGACCATCTCGCCCGCGCCGATGTCGAGCGTCACGCCACGCAACGCTTCGTGGCCCCCCGGGTAGCGCTTGGCGACGCCCGAGAACTGGATCACGCGAACAAGGCTTCGACGAACTCCGCGGCGATGAAGGGACGCAGGTCCGCGGCCTTCTCGCCGATGCCGATGAAGCGGATCGGCACCGGGTGCTCCCGCGCGATGGCGGCCACGGCACCGCCCTTGGCGGTGCCGTCGAGCTTGGTCAGCACCAGCCCGGTGAGCCCGAGCGCCTCGTCGAATGCCTTCACCTGCCGCACCGCGTTCTGCCCGGTGTTGGCATCGAGCACCAGCAGCGTCTCGTGGGGGGCGGTGGGATCCGCCTTGGCCATCACGCGCTTCACCTTGCGAATCTCTTCCATCAGGTGCAGCTGGGTCGGCAGCCGCCCGGCGGTGTCGGCGAGGACCACGTCGATGCTCCGCGCGCGCGCGGAGCTGATGGCATCGAAGATGACCGCCGCGGAATCGCCGTTCTCCTGCGAGATCACCGTCACGTCGTGGCGGCGGCCCCACTCGGCGAGCTGCTCGCGGGCGGCGGCGCGAAAGGTATCGCCGGCCGCGAGCAGGACGGTGCGGTCCTGCGACTGGAACAGCCGCGTGAGCTTGGCGATCGTCGTCGTCTTGCCCGCGCCGTTCACGCCTGCCAGCAGGATCACGAAGGGTTTCGCGGTGAAGGCAGGAAAGGGCTGCTCGAGCGGCGCGAGCAGCTGCACCAGGGCCGACTTGAGCTCGCCTTCCAGCGCCGCCGAGTCCTCGAGGCGCTTGTCGCGCTGCGCGCGCCGGAGGCTCGCGATCAAATGCTGGGTCGCGGCCACGCCCACGTCGGCCTCGAGCAGCTGCGCTTCCAGCTCCTCGTAGAGCTGCTCGTCGATCTTCGGGTGCGCGCGGATCACGTCGATCGCCTTGCCCCAGCGCGCGCGCGTGAGCTCCAGGTCCTTGCGCAGGAAGGCCTTCAGGCCCGCGGCGACGCCGGCGGGCTCGGCCGTGCTTTTCTTTCCGAACAGGGGAGGCATGGGAGGGCGTCCGCGAGGGGCGCGAGGGGCGGTCAGCCAAATATTTTACGGTATGATCGACCGACGATGACCGCCATGCGACGTACCAGCCCCGGCATGCCCGGCGACCGGCGCGCGGGCGCCGCAAAGAACCGCGTCCGCATCATCGCCGGCAAGTGGCGCAGCCGCATCGTGAAGTTTCCAGCCACCGCCCAACTGCGCCCCACGCCCGACCGCGTGCGCGAAACCCTCTTCAACTGGCTCGGCCAGCGCCTCGACGACCTGCGCTGCCTTGACCTGTTCGCGGGCAGCGGCGCCCTCGGCTTCGAAGCCCTGTCGCGCGGCGCCGCACGCGTGGTGATGGTCGAGCGCGATCGCGCCGTCGCGGCTGCGTTGCGCGAGTCGGCGCGCGAGCTCGAGGCCGGTGGCGTCGACGTGGTCGAGGCCGATTCGCTCGCGTACCTGCGCCGGCCCGGCGAGAAATTCGACGTGGCCTTCATCGACCCGCCGTACGCGAGCGAGCTCGCCGTCCAGTCGCTCCGGCTGCTGCCGCCGCGCCTCGATGCCGGCGCGCGCGTCTACGTGGAGTCTTCGGCCGCGCTGGCGGTGGAAGCGCCCTGGCGCGTGCTGCGCGAGGACCGCGCCGGGGCGGTACGCTATGCCCTTTTGGAGTACGCGCCGACATGACCATCCGTGCCGTCTACCCGGGCACCTTCGATCCCATCACCAACGGGCACGAGGACCTGATCCAGCGCGCGGCGAAGCTCTTCGAGGTCGTGATCGTGGGAGTCGCGCAATCCCAGGCGAAGCGCCCGTTCTTCGCCCTCGACGAGCGCGTGAGCATCGCAAGCCAGGTGCTCGCCCCGTATCGCAACGTGACGGTCCTCGGCTTCACCGGCCTCCTGACGGAATTCGTGCGCGAGCAGGACGCGACCGTGATCCTGCGTGGGTTGCGCGCGGTTTCCGACTTCGAGTACGAGTTCCAGCTGGCCGGCATGAACCGGCGCCTCGCCCCCGGCGTGGAAACCCTGTTCCTCACGCCGTCGGACAAGTACCTGTTCCTCTCGGCCACGATCGTGCGCGAGATCGCCGTGCTCGGCGGCGACATCTCCGCCTTCGTGAATCCGCTCACCGCCGAGCGCATGCGCGCCAAGACCCCGCGCCGCGA
>DATLEL010000034.1:0-3980 GCA_035525255.1 Usitatibacter sp. | reverse complement strand
GCGTTTTTCCCGACCCGGAAGGTCGATTTGCCCGGCGCAAGCCGGGCTTTTTATTGCGCGCCCGGAAGCCACCAAGGCGCGTTTCGTCGCAAGGCTTTTGCCACGCGCGGTCACAATTCGGTAACGTGGCGCGGTGAGCTCACCCTACCTCCTCGAAGGACTGACCCCGCGGCGCGTGGCGTGGGTCACGGCCGTGTCGGCGCTGGCCGCCGGGGCAGTGTCGGGGATTTTCCTCAACACCTATCTCGACCTCCTCGTGACGGCGGTGTGCGTCGGCTACACCAGCATGCTGCTGTATACCGTCGCGTCGAACCTGCGCCAGCGCGTCCTGCCACGGGAGGCGGCGCAGGTGATCGCCATCGTGCTGGGCTCGGTGCTGGGGACGCTCCTCGCGGGGATGCTCAAGGGCCGCACGCTCGGCATGATGTTCACCGAACGCCTCTCGGGCGTGGCGGTGAGCATGGGCCTGGGCGTGGGGTTCGGCTGCGTGGTGATCGCGGCCATCCTGCTGCGGGAGCGCCACGCGCGCGACCAGGCGAGCATCCTGCGCGGCGAGGCCGAGCGCCACCGGCTGGAGAAGAACATGCTGGAGGCACGGCTCGCGGTGATGCAGGCGCAGGTGGAGCCCCACTTCCTCTTCAACACGCTCGCCAACGTGCAGCATTTGGTGGAAACCGATCCCGCGGCGGCCTCGCGCATGCTGGAGAGCCTGATCCAGTACCTTCGCGCCGCGCTGCCGCAGATGCGCGAGGCGGTGACCAACCTGGGGCGCGAGGTGGACATGGCGCGCGCGTTCCTCGAGATCCAGCGGGTCCGCATGGGCGCGCGCCTCGACTTCGAGATCGAGGTGCCCCAGGCGCTGCAATCCCGCGACTTCCCGCCGATGATGCTGATCTCGCTGGTGGAGAACGCGGTGAAGCACGGCGTCGATCCGTGCTGCGAGTGCAGCTCCATCACCATCCGCGCGGAGGAGGCCGAGGGGCGGCTGCGCGTTTCGGTGACGGATACGGGAGAGGGTATCCGCCCGCGGAAGGGCGGCGGCGTCGGGCTTGCGAACATCCGCGAGCGCCTGCGGGCGCTCTACGGTGCGTCGGCCCGTCTGGTGCTGGAGGAGAACGCGCCCCACGGGGTGGTCGCCTTCATCGAGGTGCCGGCGGCGGCATGAGGAGGGACCGGTGCAAGTCGCGGCGGTGATCGCGGATGACGAGCCGCTGCTGCGGGCGCAGCTGAAGAGCCGCCTCGCGCGCCTCTGGCCCGAGCTTTCCGTGGTGCACGAGATGGAGAATGGCCGGGACGTGGAGCAGGTCCTCGCCGAGCACGATCCGCACCTCTTCTTCCTCGACATCCACATGCCGGGCGTGAATGGCCTCGAAGCGGCCCGCGTGATCGGCACGCGCGCCCATGTGGTGTTCGTCACCGCGTACGACCAGCACGCGGTCGAGGCCTTCGAGCGCGGCGCGGTGGACTACGTGCTGAAGCCCTTCAACGAGGAGCGTCTCGCGCTCACGGTCGCGCGACTGCGCGAGCGGATGGCGGCGCAGCCCGTGGCGCTCGAGACCCTGGTGGAGCAGCTGGCGAGCCGCCTCGGCGGGCGCGGGCCCGAGCACCTGCGCTGGATCAAGGCCTCGGTCGGGACCAACGTGCGGCTCATTCCCATCGAGGAGGTGCTGTTCTTCCAGTCCGACGAGAAATACACCCGCGTCGTCACCGCCGACGCCGAGGCCCTCATCCGCAAGCCGATCAAGGAGCTCCTCGACGAGCTCGACCCCGCCCGCTTCTGGCAGGTCCACCGCGCCACCATCGTCAACGTCGAGGCCATCGCCGCCGTGCGCCGCGGCCTCAAGGACCAGGCCGAGATCGCCCTCAAGGACCACCGCGAGACCCTCGTCGTCTCGCGCGCCTTCACCCACCTTTTCAAGCAGATGTGACCTGATCTGCATTTCACCCCCCGGCTTCTGCACTTGGCCGCCGGGCGCTGGCGCGGGGGTGGCGCCCCCCCTAGATTGGCCTCACTACGACTCCCGCGAGGCCCGCGTTCCATGTCCCTGATCCAGTCGTTCGGCCCGTCCGCCGCCACGCTGCTGCCTTTCTTCGGCGTGCTGGTGCTCTCGATCCTGGTGTGCACGCTGGCGCTCCTCGCCGACGACTGAGCGCCGCCGCGCGTTAGGATGCCTCTCCGATGAAACCCCTTTCCGACACCATCCACCGCACGCCCTGGTGGGCGCTCTTCGTGGGCGGCTTCGTGGTCCTGCTGGCGATGGCGGCGTTCGTCACGCCGTACCACATCATCGACTACCGCCACGATGCCGCCTCCGACGAGGAGAAGCGCGCCATCAAGCGCGAGATCGACAACGCGTTCGCCGACAACGCGATCGATATCGGGCGCAGCGTGATCCTCAGCATGCGTGGCGCCACCTCGGACCCGCATCGGCGCGAAGAGCTCGACCAGGCGCTGCAGAGCCTCGACGAGGCGCGGGCCGAGCTGCGGGAGGCCGGTCGCGAGATTTCACGCGCCAAGCGGGAGGCCGCGCGGGACGTGGGCGAGGCGGTGAAGGAAGCCGCCGACTCCATCAAGCAGGCGCAGAAGGATGCCGAGAGGGCGCTCAGGGAAGCGGGGCTGGAAGGCAGCGAAGTGAGCAAGGCGCTGGAAGAGTCCCTTGCCGCCGCCAGGAAGGCCCAGGAAGAAGCCAAGCGCGCGGGCGAAGCGGCGGTCGCTGGGAGCCAGGCGGAGATCGACCAGGCCGCGCAAATCGTGACGGAGAACGGCAAGCGCCGGATCGTGATCCACGGCCCGGGAGGGCGCGGCAGCCTCGACATCCAGATCGAAGGCGACACCCCCGCGGTGCCGGTGCCGCCGGCGGCGCCCGGTCCGGACGGGCTCGTCCCCACGCCTCCGATACCACCTGGGCCGCACACCATCACGCTGCCGCCCGAGCTGCGCACGCAAATACGCCGCGACGTGACCCACGACCTCTACCGCATGGGCATGGGCGCGGGGCTGATCCTGATCCTCATCCCGCTCTTCATCCTCACGGTCGTGGCCAAGTTCTTCATCGACCGCTCGCGCGCGGCGCTGCGCATGGCCGAGCTCAAGCGCAAGGAGGCGGAATACAGCCGCATGTCCCAGCAGGTGACGGAAGCGAAGCTCTCGGCGCTGCAGGCGCAGGTGGAGCCGCACTTCCTCTACAACACGCTCGCGAGCGTCCAGGCGCTCACCGAGGTGGATCCCGCGCAGGCCAACGCCATGACCGGCCACCTGATCCAGTACCTGAGGAACGCGCTGCCCAAGATGCGCGAATCCGTCTCCACCGTCGGGCAGGAGGTCGAGCTGGTGCGCGCATACCTCAACATCCTGCAGATGCGCATGGGCAAGCGGCTCACGTTCGACATCGCCGTGCCGCCCGAGCTGATGGACGCGCCCTTCCCGCCGTTGATGCTGCCTTCGCTGGTGGAGAACGCCATCAAGCACGGCCTCGAGCCGCAGCGCGAGGGCGGCGAGGTGAGGATCCGCGCCGAGAGCGTGGGCGATCGCCTGCGCATGATCGTGGCCGACACCGGCCGCGGCTTCTCCGATACGCCCGGGGCCGGCGTAGGGCTCACCAACATCCGAGAGCGTCTCGCGGCGATGTACGGCGGCGACGCGCGCCTCACGCTCGAAGCGAGCGCGCCCCATGGCGTGGTGGCGACCATCGAGGTGCCTCGCCGTCCCGCCAATGCGGGCATGGGAGCGGCCGGGGCGGGCGCCGATGCCGCGGGTGATGCGCCGGCTGCCGCCGCGGCACCGCGCAGTGCGACCCGCCGCACGCTTGCGGCGATGGGCTCCGCCGAGCGCGCCTGGCGCAAGGGACTGTCGTTCGCGTTCGTGGTGCTGGTGGTGATCGCTGCCGTGGTTGCGGGGCTCGCGATCGTCGGCATCGCGACCGGGTTGCTGCCGATGCACCTCGGCACGGAGCAGGTCGAGGGCCCCGCCGGCACGCTGC
>DATLEL010000018.1:0-2902 GCA_035525255.1 Usitatibacter sp. | reverse complement strand
AAGAACGCGATCCTGATCGTCGAGTACGCGCTGCTGAAGACGCAGGAGGGCCTGTCGGTCTCCGCCGCGGCGCTGGAGGCCGCGCGCCTTCGCTTCCGGCCGATCCTCATGACCTCGCTCGCATTCATCCTCGGCGTGCTGCCGCTCGCGGTCTCGAGCGGCGCCGGCGCCGGGGCGCGCCACTCGGTGGGAATGGGCGTGATGGGCGGCATGCTGGCGGCGACCTTCCTCGCCATCTTCTTCGTGCCGTTCTTCTACAAGCTCATCATGGGACGCAAGCTCAACGAGCCGCGCTCGAGCGATGAGCTCAAGCGCGAGGCGGCCCACCATCGCGAGATGCACCGCCATGCCGTGCCACACGAAGTCGTCCGGTCCACGCCGCGCACGGGGGGGTCCCATGACTAACGCTCGTCGCCCCGGACGCCGCAGCGCGGCGATGGTCCGGGGCCCGATTTTGCTGTCGCTCTTCGTGGCAGCCTGCACCGTAGGCCCCAACTACTCCCGTCCCGAACTCGACCTCCCCGCGAACCTCGGCGTCGCGCAGTCGCCCAACCCCGCCCCGCAGCGCTGGTGGACCCTCTTCAACGACCCGGTGCTCGACCAGCTGGTCGACGAGGCGCTGGAGAAGAACCGCGACCTGCGTATCGCGGCGCATCGCATCGAGCAGTCGCGCGCGCAGCTCGGCATTACGCGATCCGAGATGTTCCCCGACGCCGGCATCGAGGGCTCGCGCAGCCGCACGCGCAATTCCGCGGTGGGCTCGGTGCAGCTGCCGCCGGACGTGCCGCTCACGACGAACGCGTATCGCCTCGTGCTGCGGGCGTCCTGGGAGCTGGATTTCTGGGGCAAATATCGCCGTGGCACCGAGGCGGCGCGGGCCGAGCTCGCGGCCAGCGAAGCAGGTCGCGAGGCGGTGCGTGCATCGCTCATCGGCGACGTGGCGCGCGGCTACTTCACCCTGCGCGCGCTCGACCGGCGCATCGAAGCGGTGGAGCGCACGCTGCTCGGCCGGCAGAAATCCCTGGAGCTGCAGAAGCTGCGCCTCGATGCGGGCGTGGTCTCGGAGCTCGAGTACCGGCAGGTCGAGTCCGATTTGCGCGCGGCCGAAGCGCTGCTGCCGTCGCTGCGCCAGGCGCGCACCCGGCAGGAAGGCGCACTCGCGGTGCTGCTCGGCCGCAGCCCGCGAGAGGTCTTCGCGTCAAGCGTGCCGCGGGGCACGCCGGCCGCGCCCGCGACGGTCGAAGTGCCGGCGGGCCTGCCGTCCGACCTGCTGCTGCGCCGTCCAGACCTGCGCCAGGCCGAAGAGCGCCTGCACGCCGCAAACGCTCGCATCGGCGTCGCGCGCGCGGCCTACTTCCCCAACATCACGCTCACCGGCTTCTTCGGCGGCGAAAGCCAGATGCTGCGCGACATCTTCAGTCCCGAGGCACGCACCTGGAACGTGGCGGGGGGGCTGCTGGCGCCGCTCTTTGCCGGCGGCCAGATCCGCGGCGGGCTGGATCTCGCCAATGCGCGCACCCGCGAAGCGGCGGAGAGCTACCAGCAGTCGGTCGCCAATGCCTTCCGCGAAGTGCGTGACGCGCTCGCGGCGCAGGTGAATGCGCGCGACGCCTTCCTGTCGCAGCAGGCGCGCGAAGCGGCACTCGCGCGCACGCTCGAGCTCTCGCGCCTCCGCTACGACAACGGGGCGGTGAGCCTCTTCGAGGTGCTCGAGACGGAGCGCCAGTTGATCCTCGCGCGTCTCGAGGCGATCGACGCCGAACGCGACCGCAACAGCGCCGTGGTCGACCTCTACCTGGCGCTCGGGGCCTGACGATGGGCCTCTGCTTCGAGGACCTGCCGGTGGGCATGCGTTTCGAATCGAAGCCCATCGCGGTCAGCGCGGAGGAGATCGTGCGCTTCGCCGCCGATTTCGATCCGCAGCCGTTTCACCTCGACGACGCGGCGGCGCGGCAGACTTTCTTTGGCGGCCTGGCCGGCAGCGGCTGGCACACCACCGCGCTCACCATGCGCCTCATCGTCGCGACGCTTCCCATCGAGGGCGGCGTGATCGGCGCGGGCGCGGACGAGCTTCGCTGGCCCAATGCGCTGCGGCCCGGCGACCGGATCCGCGTGCGCGGCGAGGTGATCGAGGCGCGCGAGCTCAAGAGCCGCAAGGACCGCGGCCTGGTGCGCTTCCGCATCGAGACGCTCAACCAGGACGACCAGGCGGTGCAGGTGATGGTGCCTAACCTGTTCGTGCCGCTGCGAGCAGCCCCGCCTCGCGCTCCGAAGTAAGGCCCGCTTTCCACGTGTGGTCGAGGGGCCGGGTGCGCGCCCAGGCGAGCGTGTCTGATACCGTCTGCGCGAGCGGCCGATGCCGCAGTCCCGTCTCGATCGCGCGCTCGATGGGAATGGCCATGAACTCCTTCACGTGCGCCTCGGTCTCGGGAATGAAGAGCGGCATGTCCTTCCACGGGCCCACCTTCTCGCGCTCGAGCACGGCTTCCTCGATCCACTGGAAGCGCGCGTCGCTGCCGGACACGTCGCGGCAGGTATCGAGGACCGCCTGCATGGTGACCGGGCGCGCGGGGCCGGTGCCATTGAAGGTTCCCGGAGTGTCATTCGCGGCGAGCTTGACGATCCATTCCGCGAGATCGCGCGCGTCGATGAATTGCACCGTGCGCCCGGGTTTGCCGGGCGCAGCAACCACGCCGCCCCGCGCAACGCGCATCGGCCAGTAGGTGAACCGGTCGGTCGGATCGTTCGGTCCCACGATCAGTCCGGGGCGCACCAGGGTTGCGCGCTCGCCGAATGCGGCGGTCACCACGGCCTCGCATGCCGTCTTGAGGCCGCCATAGGTTTCCGGCGTCATCGCGTCCGGCAGCGGATGCGGCGGCTGCTTGAGCTTGCCGCTCTCGCT
>DATLEL010000478.1:0-8812 GCA_035525255.1 Usitatibacter sp. | reverse complement strand
GGCGCGGCCCCGCCCATCACGGAATGGTTCTGCGACGCCACGGTCGGCGGCCTCACGAACATTCTGCCGAAGTACCTGCCCGCGACCTGCCGTTAATCGCGTAGCAGCGTAATATCACGGGCCGCGCAAGCGGCCCGTTTCATTTCCTCGATTGCGAATGAATCCAACAAGAAAAATAACGACCCGGTGGCGCGCCGCCACCGTGCACTTCGGACTGAGCGTGCTCATCGCCGCGCTGGTGTTCGCGATCATCTACTTCGTGTGGTACCCCGGAGCGCTTTTCGGCTCGGCGGGCGGGCGCGACCTCTTCCTCCTGATCGCGTGCGTCGACGTGGTCATCGGGCCCCTCATCACCCTCATCATCTTCGTGCCCGGCAAGCGCGGCCTCGCCTTCGACCTGGTGGTGATCGCGCTGCTGCAGCTCGCGGCCCTTTCCTACGGCGTCTGGGTGCTCTACGAGTCGCGCCCGGTGTGGATCGTGTTCGTGAAGGACCGCTTCGAGCTGGTGCGCGCCAACCACATCCTCGACGTGGAGCGCGCCAAGGCGAAGCCGCCCTACAGCGAGCTCGGCATCGACGGCCCCAAGGTCGTCGGCGCGCGCATGCCGGCCGACCCCGCCGAGCAGCTGCGCATCGGCATCAGCGCCGCGAAAGCCGGGCAGGACCTGCAGACGTATCCGCAGTACCTGGTGCCGTACGAGACGGTGAAGCGCCAGGTGGCAGCGAAGAGCCTGCCCTTCGAGCGCCTGCTCGCGCTCAACCCGGGACGCCGGGCGCAGGTCGAGCGGGTCCGCGAGCGCCTCGGTCGTCCGGCAGAGTCGATCCGCTACCTGCCGCTGCGTGCCGGCAAGGTGGACCTCACGGTGCTGGTGGACGCCGCGAGCGGCGACTTCATCGAGGTCGAGGGCCTGAAACCCTGGGCGTATTGAATTGAGCCGACGAGTCGAGCTGGTCTTCATCCTGTTCCTCTGCTCGGGCTTCGGCGGGCTGATCTACGAGTCCGTCTGGACGCACTACCTCAAGCTTTTCCTGGGGCATTCGGCATACGCGCAGACGCTGGTGCTGGTGGTGTTCATCGGCGGGCTGGCCCTCGGGGCATGGATCTGCGCGCGGCTCGCGCACCGCATCGCGAATCCGCTGCGCTGGTACGCGGCGGTCGAGCTGCTGGTGGGCCTCGTGGCACTCGCCTTCCACCCGATCTTCATCGCGGCGACCGATTGGGGCTATGCAAGCCTGCTGCCCGCCGCCTGCGAGCCCTCGCAGCCCTTCTGCGCGGCGCAATGGGCGCTCTCGGCGCTGCTGCTCCTGCCGCAATCGATCCTCATCGGCGCGACTTTCCCGTTGGTGAGCTCGGCCGTGCTGCGGCTGGACCCGTCGATGCCGGGGCACCACATCGCGCTGCTGTATTTCCTCAACAGCCTCGGCGCCGTGTTCGGCGTGCTCGCCTCGATCTTCCTGCTGATCCCGGCATTCGGCCTGCAGGGCACGCTCATGTTCGCGGGCGCGGCCAACATCGCGCTTGCGGTGGCGGCATTCCTGCTCGCGCGCCTCACGCCGCCGGCGCTGGACGTGGCGCCCATGGAGGCGGGGCCGCAGGGCGCGGACGAGCAGGCGGCGCGGCTACTGCCGCTGCTTCTGGCCACCGCGTTCCTCACCGGGCTTTCCTCCTTCATCTACGAAATCGTGTGGATCCGCATGCTGAGCCTGGTGCTCGGCGCCTCGACCCACTCGTTCGAGCTGATGCTGGCGAGCTTCATCCTCGGCCTGGCGCTGGGGGGTCTATGGGTGCGCCGCCGAGTGGACACCGTGACGGATCCCGTGCGCTTCCTCGGCCTGGTGCAGATCGTCATGGGGGTCGCCGCCGCCATCACGCTGCCGGTCTACAACATCTCTTTCGACTTGATGGCGTGGCTGCTCTCGGCGGTGGCGCGCAACAACAGCGGCTTCGTCCTGTTCAACCTGGCCTCCACCGCGATCGCGCTGCTGGTGATGCTGCCCGCCACGTTCTGCGCCGGCATGACACTGCCGCTCATCACCTACCGGCTGCTGCGCTCGCGCTCCGGGGAACGCGCGCTGGGGCTGGTGTATTCCGTGAATACCGTGGGCGCAATCGTCGGCGTGGTGCTGGCGGTGCACGTCCTGATGGCATGGCTCGGCATGCGCGGCGCGCTGTTGGTGGGCGCGGCCATCGACGTGGCGCTGGGCGTGGTCCTGATCCTCGCGCGCCGCAGCCGCGGCGCGCGGCCGCAAGGAGCCTTCTGGGCCATCCCCACGGGGATCCTCGCGCTGTGCGTCGTGGGTTTCGCGTTCGACATCGACGTGCGGCGTTCTTCCTCGGGTGTGTTCCGCACCGGTGCCGCGCGCATCGCCCCCGGCAGCGAAGTGATCTACCACCGCGACGGCAAGACGGCCACCGTCGACGTGCTCGACGACGGCCAGGTGCGCGCCATCCGCACCAACGGCAAGACCGACGCCGCGATCACCATGGGCGAGGGCCGCGAGCCGACCGGCGACCAGCTGACCATGCTGCTGCTCTCCCTGCTGCCGCTCGCGCACAATCCGGGCGCCACCAATGCCGCGATCATCGGCTTCGGCTCCGGCATGTCCACCGAGGTCATGCTGGGCTCGCCCAACCTGAAGCGCGTCGACAGCATCGAGATCGAGCCCATGATGGTGGAGGGCGCACGCCTCTTCCGCCCGGTGGTGCAGAAGGCGTTCGACGATCCGCGCAGCCACATCGTCATAGACGATGCCAAGTCGTACTTCGCGCGCGGCCGCAACCGCTACGACATCATCGTGTCGGAGCCGTCGAACCCGTGGGTGAGCGGGGTGTCCTCGCTTTTCACCGAGCAGTTCTACCGCCGCCTCGCCGACTCGCTGAAGGACGGCGGCGTGCTGTCCCAGTGGCTGCACACCTACGAGATGGACTCGGGCGCGCTCGCCTCCATCCTCGCCGCGGTGGCGAAGACCTTCCCGGAGTTCGTCGTCTACTCCTCGATCGACTCCGACATCATCCTCATCGCGCGCAAGGGCGGGCCGGTCGGCCCGCTCGATGGCAAGGTGCTCGACTGGCCAGCGCTGCGGCCCACGCTCGAGCGGCTCCGGCTGCGCGACGCGGACCTGCTTCGGCGGCGCGGGCTCGGCACGTCGCACTCGCTCACTGCCCTCTACAAGTCGCTCGGCATGCGGGCCAACTCGGATTATTTCCCGATCGTCGACCAGCGCACGTCGAAGACGCGCTTCACGCAGGAGCGCACCTCCGAGATGGCGGAGCTGCAGGCGTCGGTGGTGCCGATGCTGGAAATGCTCGACGGCTCGTTCTCGCCCTCGGGACACGCCATCGATTCGCGCCCCTGGGCGCTGGCGGACCGGGCGGCCGCGGACGCTTGGGGAATGCACGAGCTGATCGTGCGCGGCACCGCACCCGCAGGCGCGCCGCCGGGCGTGGACTCGCGCGAGCATGCGGCGCGGCTGATCGCCATCTGGGCTGCGAGCTGCAATGCGGCGATTCCCTTCAACCGCCTCGTGCCCTCGCTGGTGACCACCGCGCAGGTGGTGAACCCGCACCTGGCGCGCGAAGCGGCAGCCGAGGTGTGGACGCGGATTCGCGCGGCCCCTTGCGCCTCGCGCCTCACGCCATTCGAGCGCGCGGTGCTCGACCTGTTCGCGGCCGTCGCCCACCGCGACGCGGCACAGATGGTGGCCCTCGGCGCGGCGGTGCTGGATTCAACCGCCGGCAGTCGCAGCGTGCTGACCGAGTACGCCTTCATCTCGACGGTGACGGGGCTGCTTTGCCAGGGAAGGCATACGGAGGCCAACGGCGTGCTGGAGCGCGGCACGCGCGATTGGCTCATTCCCGGCAGCCGCGCGACCGAGCTACGCTACCTGCACTCGCTTGCCAACGATCCCGGGGGTGCGCGCCATTCGCGTGGGCCCGCCTGCACTGCGCCGCGCGTCTAGGGCGCCTTGGGCCGCCAGGCGTTGGCCTTGAGCGGCAATCCATTGGACAGGTAGGTGAGGAAATACTCGAGGTGGTTCAGCTCTTCGGATCCCGCGGGGAAGGGCGCCGCTCCCATGAGCTCGAGGCACTCGCGCATGCGCATCTGCATCGTCAACGCGGCGCCGTCGCGGATCACCGGCCAATGGGTGGCCTGGCCGATGGCGGGCGAGAGCGGCGTGTCCTCGTAGCGCTTGCCGGCCACCTGCACGTGGCATGAGGCGCAGGCGTAGTTGCGCTGGCCCATGCGCGTCACGTAAAGGCGTTGCCCCTGGTCGAAGCGCTCGTTGGCCGCGATGGGCACGCGCACCGCGACCTTCTGGCCATTGGAGAGTGAGCGCAGGTAAGCGGTGACCGTCGCCATCTGCGGCGACTCCAGCTCCATCAGCGGCTCCCCGTGGCCCCTCAGGCACTGGTTGATGGCGATCTCGAGCGTCACCACGCGCTTCGCGCGCGGGTCGTAGAGCGGGTACGCCCCCGCGACCCTTCGGCCGCCGTTGGGAAAGCATCCCCCGAGCGAGCGCCCGTTCTTGAAGCGCCGCTCCCAAATCGCCTTGCCCGCCTGCACCACGGCGTCGCCCGCGGCCGCGTTTTCCTCGATCTTCGCGCGCAGCGCGTCGTCGAATGCGGCGGAGCCGAGGGCATAGTCGGTCGCGCGCACGCCCGGCAATGTCGCCTGCAGGCGTGCGGCGATGTCGTTCCTGGCGGCTTCAGGCGCGGCCGCCGCCGTGATGCTGCCCGCAAGCAGCGCGGTGAGCGCGACGTGGCGCAGGTCAGGGAAGGGCATGCAGGAACTCCACCAGGCGCTCGATCTCGTCGGGCTCGAGCAGGCGGTGGCGTCCGTAGGGCGGCATCACCGTGTTGGGGTTGGCGCGCAGCGGATCCGCGAGCACCTCGCGGATCCCTGCCTTGCCGAGGGCGCGCATGCGATCGCCGGCAAGGCGCGGGCCCACGTCGGAGCGCGTGGCCGGACCCACGTTGTCAGGCAACTGGTGGCACGCCAGGCAGCCCCCCTTGTCGGCGCGGGTGAAAAGCACCAAGGCGGCCGGCTGCTGGGCCAGGGCGGGCATCGCAAACGCCAGAAGAGATGCCACGAAGGCCAGTGTTCTCGGGCTCAACTGATCTTCAATGCCTTCTCGGCGGCACGCTCGTTCTCCAGCTGCGCGCGCAGCTCCCGAAGGCGCGACTCGGCGCTGGAGACTTCATAGAAATCGGTGCCCTTCGCCTTGGTGGCGATCTCCAGCTGGTCGACGGCGGCGGCCAGGTTGCCGCGGCGATAGTAGGCCTCGGCCTGGGCGCGGTGTTGCGCGAGCGGCTTCGCGGACGCCTGGAACGCGCGTGCCTGCAGCTCGTAGAGCATCGCATCGTCCTGCACGGTGCGCAGCCGCTCGTCGAGATCGGCGAGCACGTCGCGCGGGCGCCCCGACTGCAGCAGCTGGTTCAGGTACGCGTAGACGAGGGTGCGGTGGTTGGGATTCGATTGCAGCGTCGCGCGATAGACCGCGAGCGCTTCATCCACCTTGCCGCGATCGGCGAGCAACTGTGCCGCGAGCACCTCGAACGCCGGATGTCGCGCGCCCGATGCGCGCAGCGGCTGCAGCGTGGCCCACGCGCCCTCGAAATCGCGCGTGCGCCTGAGGGCGAGGGCGAGGCCGTAGACGTCGTCGCGCGGGCGCACCACGGTCTTGTCCTCGAGCGCCAGCCGGAAATAGTTGACCGCCTCCGAAGGCGAGCCCGTGGCGGCGCGCACCTTCGCGCGGGCCACGCGATATTCGAACGAGTCCGGCACCAGCTTGCCGCTCGCGCGCTGCAGGCGATCCTGGATGTCGGCGATGCGCTCGGTGGTGAGGGGATGGGTGCGCAGGTAACCCGGCGTGCCCTTGAACTCGTTCAGCCGGTTGCTGCGCAGCAGCCGCTCGAAGAAGCTCGCCATGCCGCGCGGATCGTAGCCGGCACGCTCGAGGATGGTGAGGCCCACGCGATCGGCCTCGCGCTCGTGCTCGCGGGTGTAGTCGAGCTGGTTCTGCATCGACAGCGCGCCCGCGGAGGCGATGGCCGCCTCGGTGATCTGCCCGCTCTGGCTGCCGCTGCCGCGGGAGGCGAGGAGCGCCAGGGCGAGTGCGGCGAGCGAGGTCCACTGCGAACGGCTTTGCCCCGCGGCCATGCGCGCCTGGTGGCGCTGCAGGATGTGCGCGATCTCGTGCGCCACCACGCCGGCGAGCTCGCCCTCGGTGCTGGAGAGCAGGATGAGCCCGGTGTGGACGAAGATGTGCCCGCCCACGAGCGCGAAGGCGTTGATGGCGTCGTCCTGCACCACGTAGAAGTCGATGTCGCGGCGCTGCCCTTCGGCGACCGACAGGAGCTTCGCACCGAGCGAATTGATGTAATCGACCACGTCCGGATCGTCGACGATCGACGGATCGATGCGCACCTCGCGCATGATTCGGTTGCCGATGGTGCGCTCCTGCGACTCCGAGAGCGCGGCGGCCGAGGCGTCGCCGAGGTCGGGCAGGCCTTGCGCCGTCGCGACGGCGGAGCACATCAACAGGGACAGGGCGAGGGATGCTCGGATCACGAGAAGGGCCATTTCGAACTGCTACTATGAATTATGACGGAAAAACTGACCCATTTCGACGAACGCGGCGCCGCGCGAATGGTTGACGTGGCGGGCAAGGCCGAGACGCACCGCGTCGCGGTGGCCGCGGGCTCCATCACCATGCGTGCCGAAACGCTCGCCCTCGTCACGTCCGGTACCGCGAAGAAGGGCGACGTGCTCGGCGTGGCGCGCATCGCGGCCATCCAGGCGGCGAAGCGCACCGCGGAGCTGGTGCCGCTTTGCCACCCGGTGCCGCTCACCTCCGTGGCGGTGGAGTTCGCGATCGATGCGGCAGCCGCGCGCATCGAGTGCCGGGCGACCGTGGAATGCACCGCGCGTACCGGCGTCGAGATGGAAGCTCTCACCGCGGTCCAGGTGGGCCTGCTCACGATCTACGACATGTGCAAGGCCGTGGATCGCGGCATGGTCATGGGCGGCATCCGCGTGCTCGAGAAGCACGGCGGCAAATCGGGCAGCTACACCGCGCCGTAGCCCGCGGCCCAGAGTGCCAGCCCCGCCAGGGCGCTCGCGACGATCACCGGGATCACTTCTACCTTGCGGGTCACCAGCAGCGCGGCGGATATCGCCGCGATGATGACGCTCGCAAAGTCGAAGCGCCCGCCGAAGGGCGCGGCCGCGGTGGAGTCGGGCCAGAAGACGCGCCACGCGAAGAACATCGCGAGGTTCACGATCACGCCCACCACTGCGGCGGTGATCGCGGTGAGCGGTGCCGCGAGCGCAAGGTCGCCGCGGGTGCGTTCCACCCACGGCCCGCCCGCGAGGATGAAGAGGAACGAAGGCAGGAAGGTGAAGAACGTGGCGACACACGCGCCCAGGATGCCCGCCATGAGGAGCGCATCGCCGCCCAGCAGCTGCTTGGTCCATGCGCCCACGAAGCCCACGAAAGCCACCACCATGATGAGCGGCCCGGGCGTGGACTCCCCGAGCGCCAGGCCATCGATCATCTGCGGCGCCGTCATCCACCCATGGGTTTCTACCGCGCCCTGGAGCACGTAGGGCAGCACGGCATAGGCCCCGCCGAACGTGAGCAGCGCCGCCTGGGTGAAGAACCAGCCCATCTGCGTGAAGTCGCCGCGCCAGCCGAAGCGATACGCGAGAGCTGCGAGCGCGATCGCCCAGATGGCGAGGAAGACGCTCACGATGGCGGCCAGCCGTGCGCGCGAGAACGCCGCGTGAGCGGGCGGCGGCGTGTCGTCGTCGATCACGCTCGGTGCCAGCGCGGGCGATCCCGGTGGATGCGGCCGCGCCTGCATCGCGTGCGGCCAGGCGCGCCCCGCGAACACCCCGATCACCGCGGCGCCCAGGATCACCAGCGGAAAGGGCACGCCCGCCACGGCGAGCGCCACGAACGCCGCGGCCGCGATCGCCCACAGCACCGGATGATGCAGCGTGCGCGAGCCGATACGCCAGGCTGCGGCGA
Source organism: Usitatibacter sp. (assembly GCA_035525255.1). Taxonomy (GTDB): domain Bacteria; phylum Pseudomonadota; class Gammaproteobacteria; order Burkholderiales; family Usitatibacteraceae; genus Usitatibacter. The sequence goes on along the minus strand of DATLEL010000478.1, from coordinate 779 downwards.
GAACGATCGCGACCACCGCGGGCTTCACTCCATGCAGCACGGCAGCGATCGCGGGCAGCTGGCCGAAGCGCACGTAGATCCACGAAAGCGCGATGAGGAGGACCAACGACGGCAGCACGAAGAGGCCGCCCGCCACCAGCCCGCCGCGGGTGCCGTGCAGCAGCCAGCCGATGTAGGTCGCGAGCTGCTGCGCCTCGGGCCCGGGCAGCACCATGCAGTAGTTGAGCGCGTGCAGAAAGCGTTTCTCGGAAATCCAGTGGTGGCGCTCCACCAGCTCGCGATGCATCACCGCGATCTGGCCCGCGGGACCGCCGAAGCTGATGAAGCCCAGCTTGAGCCAGAAGCGGCAGGCCTCGCTGAAGCCGATGGAGCGCGCGGGAGAGTGCGTCATGTGGGATCGATCGAGACGGTGTCCATGTTGCCTCCGGGGGGATGGATGCGGAAGCAGGGGCTTGGACGGACACCGTCTAGGCGGCGGGCGCCGCCCCCGGGAGCCTGCGTCCCGGGCGAAGCCATCGTAGTACGCGCGCCGCGAAGCGGCAAGGCTTGAAGGAGGGCCGCGCGACCCGCATGTTAAAATCCACGCCCTTCGGGAGAATCCTTCAGATGCAAGCCGACCGCGAACTCGACGTCCGTGGGCTCAATTGCCCGCTTCCCATCCTCCGCGCCAAGAAGCTGCTGGGCGACCTCACCGCGGGCCAGGTGCTCAAGGTGATGGCCACCGATCCGGGCTCGGTGAAGGACTTCCAGGCGTTCTGCAAGCAGACGGGGAACGAGCT